>JACFNS010000002.1 GCA_019454705.1 Taibaiella sp.
CTGTGTTCTGATAATTATCTAATATTGGAGTGGTTGTAAGCAAATCTACGGTCCAGCCTTTTTGAGCTGTGTATTTTACATTGTCGCAAAAATTGTTGTTTACCAGTAGGATATCTCCAGGCTCTTGCAAATCAATGAACATTTTATAAAAATTACTCGCACTATCGATACTTCCCTCGGTACAGTTACGGTGGTAGTAGTCTCTATGGCTAATCTTGTCTGTGCAACTTATCGTACAAGATGTCGTTGATTCATTCATTGTTTAAAAAAGCTATCCGGGGTACATAATCTTTAATTGGTTATGCCACCCCGGACTGGTTTGTTTTGTCTTAGAGCAAAAATATATTACACAGTTCTATCCTTGTGTGATAAATATTACATAAAGGAAAACCATTCAGGTATGACTTGATAAACAGGCCGTGTATTATATGTGCGAGAAACGAGGCAATATAAAGGGGTATGTGCTGACGGAATCGGAACTGGTGAACCAGAGAGATTAAAGATCCTGGTCATAAACTTCTGCAAAAACTGAGAAAATTACTTGAAGGCTGCACGTTGGAGGACCTTGGGCTTCCATAGAATAAGCCTCACAGTAGTGGGGCTTTATTATTTAATTTCTTACTGTAAAAGAACTACGGGACTATCCTGCTTTCTTCACCAAGTGCTCTTCTATCACCTGTTTCAATACATGCTTGGGTAATGCGCCTTTCTGCATCATTGGCTGCTGGTCTACGGGTATGAACAGCAGGCTGGGTATGCTCTGTATGCCAAATGCCCCGGATAACTCCTGTTCTACTTCTGTATCTACCTTATATATCACCAGTTTGCCATCATACTCTTTTGCCAGTTCTTCGAGTATGGGCGCCACCATTTTGCAGGGGCCGCACCAGTCAGCATAAAAATCTATGATGGCAGGTAGTTCACCTGCATATTTCCACTCCTTATTGTTTTCATAGTCGAATACTTTCTTCTTAAAGTCTTCTGTGGTCAATTGTACTGTAGCCATATATTTATTTTTTACAAAGGTACATCATTCAGCAGGCGGCTTCTGTAATAAATATTACATAGGGGTATTGTTAAAGCAGTTTAACAATATTTTTCCTTGGGACGTAGGGGTATCGGTACGTGGTTGCGTTTATCCTCTAAAATAACAATTGAAAAAACGTTTACTCGAAAACAAAACTTATATGAAAAGGTTCATGTTTGCTGCAACAATGGTTGCGACTTTTTTAACGGCTGGTACATTACAGGCCCAGATGCCGTACACTTTCAGTGTGTCCACAGCGTCATATCAACCCATTGGCAATGGCACTACGCTGAATGACACAACCGTGTGGGATGATGAAATGTACAAAGTGGATATCCCATTTACATTCAAACTCAACAATAAACCGATGACAAGCCTCTTCCTGGAGGCTATGGAAATAGGATTGCCGGATACGGTCGGCAGTATGGACGGATTGCCCCTGATGAGTGTAGACCTGGTGGACCGTGGTATTGCCGACTCATTGCAAGTGTCACAGTCGCCTATACGATATATAATTGAGGGTGCGGCCGGCAACAGGATACTGAAGCTGGAGATTGCCAACGTGGGTTTTGCCGATGAATTTTATGTAGACAGCACGGTAGATGATTACTTCAATATGCAGGTGTGGTTGTACGAAAACGGAAACATAATCGAATACAGATATGGTAGCTCGTCGGTTACAGATTTTGGCACCTACTTTCCGCTGGGTATGCTTACAGGTTTTGTGAAGAATATTGATTTTTCAAGCTCTTCATTTGATATGATGTACATATTGAGCGGAGACCCCTCATCACCGGTTATCGACAGCCTGACGCAAACTTCATTTACCACAGGCCTTACAGCCTTCCCTGATTCAGGCACTGTATATCGTTTCACACCCAAACCAACGGGCATTGCAGAGAAACACCGCATCCTGGAAATGAGCCTGTATCCCACCCGTACTACCGGCTCTCTGCATATAGATAATCCTAACAGGGCGGAAGCCACCTATAAGGTATTGTCATTATCAGGCCAGATATTGAAGTATGGCAACATCAAAAAGGGTTTGAATACGGTAGATGTAAATGACGTACCTGCCGGCCAATACCTGGTCAGGTTCGATTACGACGCGGGTTTTGAAACACAAAGGTTCATAAAACTATAGCATGGGGCAAATAAACGGGGCAGGCGTCAAGGCGCCGCCCTGTTTTACCACTATAAAATGATTAAAATTATATCGTTCTTTGTATCTGTTTTTTAATTAAGTATGGCGCAGGATCAAATTGCAGAAACAGCCTTTAAGTCATTGTTTGACAGGGAGTACCAGAACTTGTGCAGGTATGCGTATAGCTACCTGAAGGATGAGCACCTGGCTGAAGATGTGGTGCAAAATACTTTTATAAAGATATGGGAACAGAAAAAAGACCTGTTGCCAACAGAAAACGCACGTTATTACCTGGTTACATCTGTGCGCAACAACTGCATATCTGAACTGCGCAAAGCTAAAAACCTCACCTACCCTGAGAATAACCCTGGTACTGATGCAGAGCCCTTTTTCTCGCATATGCTGCAAAAGGAGGAGTACAATGAACAGCAGAAAAGAATAGCCGCTGCCCTCGACGAATTGCCCCCCAAATGCAAAGAGATATTCCTGATGATAAAACTGCATGGCATGAGCTACAGGCAGGTGGCAGAAACGCTGGAATTATCGGTAAAAACCGTTGAGAATCAAATGGGTAAGGCTATCAAGACCTTCCGTAACCTATGCCTGCCGGTCTTATTGTCGTTATGCAACCTGTTCACTATTAAAAATTTTATGTTGCCGTAGGGGTAACGAACATAAATTTCGTTTTACATTAATAACAAGAAGAGCAAATGGAAGAGCGGATCCACATACTGATAGCGAAAAAGCTGACGGGTGAAGCGAGTGCAGAAGAAATGCGTGAGCTGGATACATGGGCGGCAAATGGAGACAACCGGACTGCCCTCAGAGATACGGAACGCCTGTGGCAGGATAGTGATAGCCTGTTGGCCGGGCCAAAATTTGATAAAGGTGCAGCCTGGGAAAAAATCAGTGCTGGTATAAATAACACCTCTACGATACAGTCAAAAGGCAGGACTATTGCCTTCCCCGCCTGGACGAGGACAGCTATGGCTGCGGCTGCCGTGCTGGTCATTGGTTTGTTTGTGATAATAGGCGTGAATAAAACAGGCAATGTAACCGTTATAGCTGATGCCGGAGATAAGCAGGTGACCTTGCCGGACAACTCTACAATTACACTAAAACATGGCGCTATACTGGCATATCATAAATCGTTTAACGAAGAAGACCGTAACATCACACTACAGGGCGAAGCGTTTTTCGACGTAGCGCGTAACGAGCAAATGCCGTTCATCATTAATGCGGGCGATGTTTCTGTACAGGTGCTGGGTACGTCATTTTATGTAAAAAGCGGTAAAGCGGCCTATGTAGCGGTGGTAACCGGCAAGGTGCAGGTAACAGCAAATAAAAACACAACTAACAAGCTTATATTGACCCCGGGGGAAACGGGCAGGTTGGAAGATGGGAAACTGGTAGAAGACGCTACCGATATATATGACCTGATGTATTGGAAGACGGGAAATCTTAATTTTGCAGATGTGCCCCTGGCGGAGGTAGCGGCAAGGCTGGATAAAATATTCTCGGAATCAGTACGTTTATCGGATATGATGCCTGCTGAAGCAGGTCGGCAGGTGGTCAATATAACGTTTAATCAACAGACATTAGAAGAAATGCTTCGGGAACTTTGCCTCGTAACACAATGCAGCCTGCAGCAAGACGGTAACAATTATATTATAGCGCCCCTGCAGTGATAAAGTATATACTTTTCTGTGCAATCTTATTGACATGTTTTTTTGAGCCGGGCAGTTGTCCGGCTCAGGTACGTGGGTGGTTGTCCAGGTCTTATCAGCCTGCAGCCCAATCAGGCACGGTTAAATATTTCCTTACAGAAATGAAAGAGCAAGGTATCCCTCTTTCATACAGCGAAGCATATATACAACCCGGGCGGCAGGTTACTATGCGGGGAACAGAGCAGACAGTACAGGATGTTTTGAATACGCTGTTTGCCGGGCAGTACCTGATCTTCATAGAAAAAGATGATAAGATATTAATTGCACCCAAAGAGCAGCAAGACGCTGCACAGCCTCGCGGACATTACCGTACTATCAACGGGTTCATCAAAGAGGCGGGTAGCAACGAAGTGCTGGTGTCTGCAAGTGTGTATGCACCGGGTACACCATATGGCACTGTCACCAACAGTTATGGTTATTATAGCCTTGTGTTGCCATCGCACATACGCACGGTAGTATATTCTTATATCGGCTACAAGGCAGACACAATAGACCTGTTGGCCGCAGACCGCAAAGATGTAACACTCACAAGGGACGATGTGATGGATGAGTTGTTGGTATCAGCCGATAAAGAAAGCAGTCCGGAACATCTGCACATGACGGCTGCTGATATACAGGCACGCCCTGTAGTATTGGGCGAAAATGATGTGATGCGCGCACTCCAATACCAGGCGGGGGTGCAGGCGGGTATCGACGGGTCGAGCCAGGTGCTGGTGCGTGGTGGCGACCCAGGGCAGAACCTGAACCTGCTGGACGGTGTCCCCTTGTATTATGTCGACCATTTTTTCGGGTTGACATCTGTGTACAACTCTGATGCGGTGAAGTCGGTAGATTTTCACAAAGGTGCCTTCCCCGCACGCTACGGTGGCAGGTTGTCTTCCATTATTGATGTGACCACCCGCGATGGCAGCCTGGAGAAGTGGGGCGGACAATTCAGCATGGGACTGGTAAAAAGCAGCCTCAACCTGGAAGGGCCGATTATCAAAAACAAATCATCCATCATGCTGTCAGCCCGCCGTACCTGGGTAGATGCTTTCTGGAAACCTTTTACCAAAGACCCCAGCTTCAACTTTTACGATATCAATGGTAAAGCCAATTATATCCTCAATGAAAATAACAGGCTGTATGTGAGTTTTTATAAAGGTAGGGACAAAATCAAATCGAAAATAGATGATGGTTCCATCAGTACGCAATGGGGCAACACCATCGGCTCTGTCAAATGGAATTCGATAGTAAACCCAAAGTTGTTTGTTAATACCATTTTCACCTACAGCCGTTTCAAATACAGGCTGGACGATACCCGGCAGGTGATACAGTATGGAACAATATCCAACAGCAGCGACTATACCGGCACTTCCACCATCAACGAATTTACCCAGAAGGTACAGGCTAACTGGAATATGAATGCTACCCACCAGGTAGAGTTTGGTGAGAAATACTCTTACTCTGTTTTTGTTCCCGTATCGCTTGAGTCACAATCACTTTATACCCAGGCAGGATTAGCTGCACCCATCTCTACAGAATTTGCTACACACGAGGTGACACTCTTTGCTGAGGACAATATAACTATCAATGAAAAGTGGCTGATACGCCCTGGTATACATTGGGCTACCTGGTTCAACAGGGATTTTAGTTACTCTGCCTTACAGCCCCGGTTTTATGCTGCATTCAGCATTACGCCCCGTCATATATTGCACAGCTCTTTTACACAAATGACGCAGTACCTGCACCTGGTCAACAATAATTCTTATGGTCTGCCGACCGATTTCTGGATACCCAGTACCAGCCTTATAGAACCCGAGGAATCGTTGATGGGTACATTGGGTTACAAGGGTACGCCGGGAAAAAACTTTGAGTATAATATCGACTTCTACTACAAAGACATAACAGGCGTTACTATGTATAATTTGGGTAAAGACCTGTTTGATAACACTATTCAGTGGGAGGATAAAATAATCCAGGGCAGGGGATGGAGTTATGGCGCGGAAGTTTCGTCAGAAAAGAAAATGGGTTCAT
Organism: Taibaiella sp.; assembly: GCA_019454705.1. Taxonomy (GTDB): domain Bacteria; phylum Bacteroidota; class Bacteroidia; order Chitinophagales; family Chitinophagaceae; genus UBA5543. The sequence continues at coordinate 5,915 of JACFNS010000002.1, forward strand.
TCACAGCAGCGTTCGCGTACACTCTTTCATGGACATGGCGCAAGTTTACACAGTTAAATGGGGGTGCTGCTTTCCCTTACCGCTACGACAGGAGGCATAATTTTAAAGCATCGCTGGTGTACCAACGCAAAAAGTTTGAAGGGGCTGCAAGTTGGACATACATGAGCGGGGAAGCCATTACCTTGCCCGACCAGGTGTATCCCGACTTTGACCGCAACCTGATGATAGACCCAGGGTCGTCGTATTACAGCAGCAACTACACATACAACTATACCGGTTGGAACAATTACAGGTTGCCGCCGATACACAGGCTGGATGTAGGGTTTAAATTCAAAAAGCAAAAACGCAAAACACAGCGCGAATGGGGTATTGGTGTATTCAATGCTTATGCTAACAAAAACGTCATGGTGGTTCAGTTGGAGCAGGATACTAATACTCAACAGTTCAACCTGCAGGCATTCAGCTTTTTGCAGTTTGTGCCCTACCTCACCTACAAATTGATTTTCTGATATGAATAATGCGAAGAAACATATCATAATAGGTTTGCTGGCCACAGTGGTAGCCTTTGCTGCCTGCACTAAAAAACTGGATTTGCCCGATATACCGCACGAAAAGAAAATAACACTGATTGCAGAGCTGGTAGCTAACGATAGCTTTTATATGAGGGCGGGACAAAGCTTACCGCTTACTAAAAACTCTTCCCTATATTTCGACCTGCTGCAAAATATGAAACTGATCGTTGAGCCAACGGGCTTGCCGGCGTTTACGCTTACAGAGTATGCAGAAGAATTTACAGGACAGACCTATACACTGCCTTTTGCGTCCAGTCAGAAAGTATTAGCTAACACTACGTACAACATTACGGCTAATCATGTTGATGTGGGCACAGCTACTGCGAAAATAACTATACCGGCACCGTTCACAGCATTGTTAAAGGATACGGCTCATATACAGTATTCATCTGCAGACGCTATACAAGCGGACATTACCATTAACGATGATGCAACGGGCGAACATTATTATGTGATTGAAGTGTTGAAGCAAATCGTGAACATCAGGAACCTGTTTTATTACAACAACCAATGGCTGGACGTGACCGTACCTGCTTACAAAATAACTTACGACAGCCTGGTAGCGGCCGGTGTGCAGGTGCAAAAATATTCAGATACTACATTTCAAAGGGCATACACCAGGCAGGGGGTTTACACTAACGACCCGAATACGGAGAACGTAAAAGACGGCGACATCTTCGCCATGAACAAGCGGATATTGCTCAAAGACAATTATTTCAATAGCCAGAATTACACTACAAGGGTAATCATTCGTAATACGGTAAGCGAATTTGAAGAGGAAGCCCGCAAAGGGGTTGTACATATAATGGTGAAATCTGTGCCTAAAGAATATTTTGAGTTTCTGAAAGCTTATGAGCAATATGACCCCTCGGTGGGGTTCAATTCACTGGCACCACCGGTAAAGCTTATAGGCAATGTGCAAAACGGCCTGGGCATGGTGGGCGCCGCCTACGAGGTGCGTTTCAGCTATTGGTTCGATACCTGGGGCTTTTAGTATTTTTTAGTGATTGCAGATAGGGGTAATCCAGTTTTTATGCGTTTTGATATTGTTATTAAACGCATAAAGCATGACAAAAATCAAATTCATTCTATTTCTGATAGCCACGGTAAGCTGTTTTGTAACCGGGGCGCAGAACATTACAGTAAGTGGTTATATTTCTGAAGCGGGCAGCGGTGAGCGGCTGATAGGGGCCACCGTATTTGTTCCCGGAAAAAATATTGGCACTACTACCAATGCCTACGGTTTTTACTCAATCACCCTGCCTGCTGATACATTTACACTCCGCTATTCTTATATCGGTTATCAGCCTGTAATCAAAAATATTACGGGTAAGGGCAATCAACAAGTGAATGTTGAAATGAAACAGGATAAAGGATTGGAGGAAGTGGTGATTACCTCGCAAAAAGATGCCATCCAGTCGCGTACGCAAATGAGCAGTATTGATCTGCCCATACAGACCATAAAATCCCTACCCGCCTTCCTGGGCGAGGTAGATGTAATGCGTGCCATACAGTTGCTGCCCGGGGTACAAGGCGGCAATGAGGGTTCTACAGGTATCTACGTACGTGGCGGAGGGCCCGACCAGAACCTGATACTGTTGGACGGCGTACCTGTGTACAATGCCAGTCACTTGTTTGGTTTTTTCAGCGTATTCAATGCCGATGCTATACGTAGTGTGGAAGTGATAAAAGGAGGTTTCCCCGCCCGTTATGGCGGCAGGTTGTCCTCTGTTGTAGACATCAATATGAAAGAAGGTAACAAAGAAAAATTGCATGGCGAAGGTGGGATTGGGTTGATAGCTTCAAGGCTGACGTTGGAAGGCCCTATACAGAAAGGCAAATCGTCATTTATGATTTCCGGCCGCCGAACTTATTATGATCTGATAGCTAAACCCTTTATGCGTGGTGCGGTAAAAGGCGGCTACTATTTCTACGACCTGAATGGTAAAGCCAACTTCCAGCTGGGCAAGAAGGACCACCTGTACATCAGCGGCTATTTTGGCAACGACAAATTTTACGCCCGTCAATCCAATAACAGCGGTGGGTTGCTCAATACAGATTTCCGTACCAACCTGCAATGGGGTAACGCAACTGCCGTTGGCCGTTGGAACCATGAGTTCACACCAAAGCTCTTTGGTAACCTGACGACATATTACAGCAGGTACAGGTTCATGGTATCTGCACAAACGAAGAATCAACTGGTAGGGAGCAACGAAGAATACTTATTGAAGTACAGCTCAGGCATCAACGACAAAGCGGTGAAGTATGATTTTGACTACCTTCCGGGGGCTAATCATTATATCAAAGCCGGCGTAGGTTTTATCGCTCATACTTACAAGCCCGGTGCACAGCAAACTAAAATCAGGAGCATACTCGCCAACCAGGATACGACAATTGGTGTAGATGATATACACGCCAACGAAATAGATGCATACATAGAAGATGATATACGCATATCATCACGTTTCAAAGCAAACATCGGCCTGCACTGGACCGGGTTCTCAGTACGGAACCAATTTTATCACTCTATACAGCCGCGTGTAGCTGCACGTTACCTGATTACAGACGAGCTGAGTGCTAAAGCGTCTTTCGTGCAGATGAACCAGTTTATCCATCTGCTCACCAACTCATCCATTGGCCTGCCAACTGACCTGTGGGTGCCTGTTACCGATAAGGTGCCCGTGCAGAAATCTTATCAGTATGCAGCAGGTATGGCCTATACACACCGTACGGGCATAGAGGTGAGTGTGGAAGGTTATTACAAGACCATGGATAATATCATAGAATACAAAGAGGGCGCAAGCTTCTTTAATACCGCCACCAATTGGGAGGATAAGATAGAGATAGGCAAGGGCTGGAGCTATGGTGGTGAGTTATTTGTACAGAAAAAGAAAGGCCGTTTTACAGGATTGATGGGTTATACCCTGTCGTGGACAAACAGGCAGTTTGACAACCTGAACATGGGTAAAGTATATCCTTATCGCTACGACCGCAGGCACGACTTTAAAATTGCGGGTATCTACAGCCTCACTGATAGGATAGAGCTAAGCGCTGAATGGCTGTATGGTACAGGTAATGCCATCACCCTGCCTGTTGCTTATCATCAGGGGCTTGAAGGTGGTGAAGTACTGGTATATGGAGAGCGTAATGCTTTCAGGATGCCCGCCTACCACAGGGGAGATGTGAGCATCAAGTTTTCTAAACAAAAGAAAAACTGGGAGCGTGCCTGGGTAGTCGGCGTGTACAATGTATATAACCGCCGCAATCCCTTCTATGTGTACAGCAGTACCAACAGCAGCGGCAATAATGTATTCAAACAAATGAGCCTGTTCCCTATCATACCTTCTATCACATATCAGTTCAAATTTTAAACAACAAAAATAAGACAGTATGAAACTGAATATAATAGCCATAACAGCAGGTGCTTTACTACTTACATCCTGTGAAAAAGAAATAATAGTAGATGTGCCTCCACATGAACCAAAACTCACAATCAACTCTGTTACTTATACAGGTGATACTATTAGTGTGATGTTGGGCAAAAGCATCGACGTGTTGAAACATAAGTACGGTACCAACCTGGGCGTCAATAATGCAGTCGTTCAACTGCAGGCAGGAGATAAAGCAGCGGTCACTATGAAATACGATAATACATCAGGTATGTATATATCGGATATGGTGGCGGAGCCGGGTATAACATATAGTGTAAAGGCCGTCGCACCCGGGTTTAAGGACGTTTCTGGAACAACGTGCGCGCCACGCGTGGTGGAAATACAATCGCTACAGAGGATAAAAGATGTGCGGCTGGATATGGATGGTAATATGCAGGACGAACTGAGGCTGACCTTTGACGACCCCGCAGGCGAAAAGAACTACTATATAGTCATTATCAGCGCATCATATATGGTCAATAACTATGAGGAAACGGCATATTCCGGTTGTGTCAACACACCAGACCCGTCAGTAGAAACCCTGTACGACGAATCTATTGACCAGAATACCTGTATAGAAAGCAATGGCATCTTCCTGCGCGATGAATTGTTTGACGGTAAGCGTAAAGAACTAAGGTTGTTTGTACGCAGTACCGATCTGCAGGCTGTGGAGATGCCCGGGTTAGGCATGGTGTATCCCACTATAGAGATACAGCATGTAACGGAGGAGTATTTCAGGTATATCAAATCATCACGTTACGCTTCTGTCAACAGCGGTAACCCCTTTGCAGAACCATCTAATGTGTACACCAATATCAAAGACGGTTTTGGGATATTCAGTGTCTCTCATTCGGAAGTGATGGAAATAAAAGAGGACTATGTGTATATAGCGGGTGCGTGAGCACCCGCTTTTTTATGATAATTGAATTTGCGCTATGTCCGATTATCGTCGCATCTTTGCAGCATAATCAGCATTAATACAGCTATGGGTAATATGAAAGGGCCGCTCACCAGCCACCCGGTTACGGATAATTTCAAAGAGTGGAGCGTGCAGGTAGACGGGCGTAAGTTTCTGCAGCAGTTGGCGCGCCATGCATACAGGATATGCAATTATGATGCAGTGGCCGACAACTACAATATATTTCATCAACACTTTGGCAAAACGGGGGTGATACATTTTGCGGTAAAGGCCAGCGCTGAACCACACATACTCAAGACGTTGATAGCAAAGGGCTCTGGTTTCGAGATAGCTACCTACAGCGAGCTGCGACTACTGATAGAAAGCGGCCTGTCAAAGGAAGACATCGGGACGAAAGTAAACTTCGGGCAAACGCAAAAGGAGCGCGCTGATATACGCAAGGCACTGGTAGATGGTGTACGCAACTTCGCCACCGATAATGTACACGATATACGCATCATAGCAGAGGAGGCGTTCAAACTGCGTATGGACAAGGGTGCTATCAGGATGCAGGTACGCCTGTTCAACAGCGATAGTGATACATCGGGCGAGGGATATTCCCAATCTTTCAACCGCCGCTACGGTGTGGACAATGAACAGGCCATGCAACTGGCGCGTAATATCGCAGAACGTGGCATGACACTGACTGGTTTTACCTTTCACCCCGGCAGCGATTCCAACAACCCGCAACTGTGGGACTATGGCGTGCGTAATGCAGCCATACTTACACGCAGGGCAAAGGAGGAGTTGGGTATTGAAGTAACAGAACTGAACCTGAGCGGTGGTTTTGACCCTGCTATACATATTGAGCAATACAGCAAACATATACTGCCACTGATAGACAAAATATACAAAGAAGAGAAAGCCACACACCCGCACAGGATAGATACTGAGCCCGGCCGCTGGCTGGTAGCTAATGCTGAGGTGCTGATAGGCAAAGTATCTAACGTCAAGATTAATAAAGACGGCACCCGCATCGTTACGATGACAACAGGTGTGTCAGAAAACGGAACGCTGACCGATTTGGGCCTGGATTTTGATTTCTTTATACTGGAAGATGGCAAAGCCCGCAAGCTGGAAAAACGGGACGACATTCGTGGCAACCTGCATGGCCGCGCCTGTGCTGACTTTGATGTAATGGCAGAATCCACACCCATACCTGATGAACTGCACCCAGATAATCCCATAGCTGACGATGTGTTTGTAGTGATACACGGAGCAGGTGCCTATTCGCATTATATGGAGCGCAACTTCTGGTGCGGTATTACCCCACCTATGAAGATGAATTACGATGATTTTAAAAACTGCATCACACACGAAAAATATTACCAGGTGGCATTGGTTAACTCGTATGCAGAACGCTCGGGCCTGCCATTGAAAAACGCCATGAGTTTCATTACACGTGATACCCACAAAAAGATAGGTGAAATAAAAGGTTCTGAAATAGCAAGGATATTGGATAACCCTATACTGCTCAACAAATTGGGCCTGCATATACTTAGCAGCGTGGCGGAGTTTGTGCAGGAGCATGCAGATAGGCAATAACAACAGCACAGCCCCTCTAATACAGAGGGGCTGTTCTATTGTCTGAATATTCCTGTTATAATTTCACCCACTTTACGGTATAGTTTGCTCTACCGGTTGATGCATTTACAGCATAAATACCTTTAACCAAATCTGACGCAGGAAGGCCAATATAATTATCGCCTTCATTTACTTCGATATTAGTTTTATATACAGTTTTACCTGCAACATCAGTTATAGTAATATCCATGATTTGTTTTGCAGCTGCATATATTTTTAGCTGTGCATTATTGCCCGATGGGTTAGGTATAATCATTACCCCTTTCTCCATTGATTCTACCACTGATATGCCCACTGCCTGTATGGTAGCATTGGTATCGGTGGTATTGAATGCCGTTATTTGATTGCCATTCTTGTCTATCATAATAGCATCATCAAATATAAAGTCTACTATAGTGCCCGGTATGGCATTTGACGGTACAGTAAAATTTAACATGGCTATAGTACCGGTGCCGCTTATATTCTTATGGTCGGTACGGGCCATTGCCCAATCTATAGTCGACGTGCTGAAATTCTTACTGAATTTGAGCGTATTACTGCTGTTTCCAATCCAGCTTGTTGCTGTAGTGATTGTGGCCTGTGTTCCCAGGGTGATGCCATTAATCTGTACATTGGTACCAAGCCCGTACATGTCGTTCATCGGGTCGGCTGTAGTACCCAGTTTTATGGGTATACTGACACTTGCACCCGGTGCAAGTGTTATACCAGCCAGGTCGAAATAGAGTTCCGGCACACCGCTTGTTTTACTTCTTGGCCCGCCTTTAGGATGTGTCAATCCATAATTAGCGGCTATTGCTGCAAGGTCGCCTGCATTGATAATACCGTTCCCGTTGCAATCGCCGTGTTTAATGTTTACTGTTGAGAATGGATAGTTCATAGACCAGTTGGTTGCCCATTGCGGTACCCAATTTATAGATGCACCTGGCCTTGCAGGGCCTGTCTGGTTGTACGCTACCGCTATGGCCAATACATCCCACAGGTTGGCTATCTTATCGCTGTTTGCGTCTCCGGGCCATACGCTGTCTGTAGGGCATTGTTGATTTTTTATTAGCAGAGTGTAATTGACATAACCGCGGGGGCAGGCATTATCCCTAACTTTTATAGGTATATATAAATACGGTAATGTGGATGGGTTCATGTTAGAAGTGGCCGTCCACGATACTGTTACAGAACCGGTGGGTTTACCATTAGTTTTACTGATATTGAAATTCCATCCTGATAGCTGCGGAGTATCAACCTGCTCGATATATACTGAATCCGTTGAAACCGGGTCTGTAAAGCTTAGCGTGGCTGAACCTGCGGCACCCGGGCATGCATATGCCGTGGCGCTGCTTAATGAATTGAGCAGCGGGTATGAATAATTTATATTGCCCCCTAACACTGCAACTGCAAAGTCGCGCATATAGCTGGCTATAAGGTTGCCGTTTCTGTATTCTTTTACCAGGAAAGCAAGGTTGTAATTGCCCATATTACTACCCTGTAATGTCATTGTTTGTGCTGCATTGTTGATAGTGTACGTGCCACTGCCCCCAAAGGGTGATGTTGCTGAATACCCTGTTGCGTATGTTACATTAGTTGTAGCATTGGTTTTAGGTGCGATACGTTCAAATACTATACTGTCCCCATCTACGTCTACGACTTGTATGGGAACTACGGTTGTATTGGTTGACAAATAGAAAGGGCCGTGGTTAACTACAAGCGCGCTCGTGTTTGCGCCGTTTGTATTGTTCAGGGTTGCCATCAGGTGCAGGTTACTTGTTCCCGCCAGGTTCATCATAGTAGTTCGTGCATTAGCATTGTATTCAAACACCCAATCAGTCCTGGGTGATGACGGTAAATTAACTACCGCCTTGTATGTTCCCATCATAATACCTGGTACATTGGAAGAAGAGTTCTGACACTTGGTCACCGTGCCTGGGCAAGGAACTGTTACCTGGTTCAGGTATAATTGCTGGGCAGTAACCTGGAAGTTGACGCCTGTCGATGCGGAACGTATTGTAATAGGGACCGACCCGGGAAGTGCTATGCCGGAGCAGTCGCGATAAAGATGCAACGTAATTACATAACTGGAGCCGTTGTATGCGTAACTCAACTCCCCGCCCATCAGGTGCGATGCGCTGGATTGAACACTTGATAACAGCAAAACCGCAAGTAAACAGTTGATGTATTTCATGACATATTAATTTTTTGGTGCAAAGGAATAGAACACGTGCAGCCATGGAATGGTTGGGTAAATATTAAAAAATCCTAAAAATATTAACCGGGGGGTATTTATTATACACTATTTACATCTTCCTGGATATAACGGGCTATTTTATCTTAATGTACAATATACAAAAAAATCATGCTTCTCTGCAATATTAATTTCTGATTCAGCACATTCTTTGGCAGCTTTCTTGCTGTTGGTGGCCCGTACCGATATCAGTAAAGTGTCGGCCTGTTCATATTCATTTAAGTAGGCGCACTCACAGTTGTAATATTCCTTTTTGCAGGAAGATACAGCCATAAAAACTGATGCTATGAATATGCAAGTTACTCCACGGCGCATTGTACATTTTTATATTGGGGGTTGCCGCTCAATGCCAGGCTTTTTTGTTTACACTCAAATGAAGCGGATTCTTTTTTGCCGGTTTCTATTTTGTAGGTAGCTATTTCTTGCTCACCGTCCATGCAGGTGCAGGTATAGCTGTCGTTTCCGCAGGATGTGAGCATTATTGTTGTAATTGCTGTCACGGTTATTTTAAACATACAGCTAAAATAAACAAAGCGGGTGAAAACCCGCCTTGCTATTGTATTTACTAACCCTTAATTGCTTGTCTTTCTCAAATTTTGGATTTGAAATTTGAGATTTACCATTATACTTTTATCTCAAACCGCTTAGGTGGCGGCATTTCCCAGTCTATTTTGCGTTTCACCAGCCACAGTTCCTTTATCTCGCTTTTGGGTAGCAGAAACTGCGGGTAGAATTCTTCATTATCGCTGATGCACACATAGTGTTCGTTGTCTTCTTTGCGGTACAGGCGTTTTACCATAATGCGGTCTTCTGTTACTACTACATATATATAAAACTGCGCCGTGCTGTTCCAATAGTCGGGCGATACGGTTTCTGCCACTACGTGGAAGCCTTCTTTCAATGTGGGCTCCATACTATCTCCGCTCACTTCAAACACACGGTACCTGTCGCCTTTGTAGGGCATATTGGGTACGTTCATCACTTCCAGTTCCTCTACAAATGCGGGGTCCAGGTAGTGCTTGCTATAGCCCGCCTGCGCCCTGATGGGCACTACATGCAGCCCGTCATTGCCGCCCAGGCCCAGGGCTTTCTGCATGCGCAGGTCGTCGCCTGTGGTGCGGGTGGGCTGGTCATACATATCAGCCGGATTGTTATAAGCCCCGCCAAACAATTGCTCGGTGGTAATGCCCAGCGCCTTGGCTGCCCGGGTACGTATGGTATCGTCCAGCCGCTCTTTGCGAAAGTTATAATATAGGGTGCTGCGGGGTACGTTCAGTGCTATGGCCAGGCCATGCACCCCCAGTTTGTTCATACGTGCGGCGTTCTGCAACGCTTCGCCTTCATGGATACTCATATGCTAATGTATTATGGTTAATAATATTTTTTAAACTTTTTGGACATTTGTACTAAATGTGTACATTTGTCTAACAATGATGATTTGAAAACAGTTTGTTTGAACAAATGTATAAACAAATACGCAAACTGCCAAACCTGCGCCTAAAATCTTTTGAAAACGGGTTGATGCAGCGAGAGTAAAAATGAAGTAAATAAAAAATGAAAAAAACTATGAACTATAAAAACAGGAATCGTGGAAATGCAATACAGTCAGGCGTTGAGATAAGGGCAAAAAAAATGCCCGTTGTAGACACAGACGGGCGTTTCAAAACAAAAAATAAAAAACACGATACGAAGATAATAAAAAATCGGGATTTGGAACAATTTGGCCAAAGCAGGCTGTTTGTACAATTCTGAGTGCAGGGTAATAAGGTAATAAGGTAATAAGGTAATAAGGTAATAAGGTAATAAGGTAATAAGGATGACCACCTAATAACCATTTAACGAATTAACCTATTGACCTCAAAAAACAAGTAACCAAAAAATGTCAGATATGGAAAAGAACATGTTTTACAACCACGTCAGTAGCTGGATAGACAGTTACTACAATGCAGAAGCGCTTGAATGGCTGCGCCGTTTCATCAACAACAGCGCCCAGCCGCTGGAAATGAAAGACCGCCTGCTGCGGGAGGTAGACCGTAAAATCGCCTCACTCACCAACATGCCGTTTTTCGGCAGTTACGATGATATGAAACTGCTGATGGATGAGCATTGCCACCCGCAGATTTTTACTACACGCTACGCAGCCATGAGTAAGGTAGCCCAGTTGCGTATCATGGGTTATGACGCGCGGCTGCTGGAGGGTAATAGCTTTTTCCGCATACAGTTGGTACAGTCCGCCCCTGTAAATTTTATATCGCCGGTTAACGAAGGCCGCATCGCCTCACTGCCACAGCAGCAGATGAAGATGAGCGCCTGATATATACCGGCAGCATGAAAACAACTAATAACCCTGTCGAATGTATTAACGGCCGGATAGCCGGTAGATATGAGTTGCATTTGCCCCGTCCGCCGTACACAACTATAACATTTTAACCATGAGTACATGCCGCGAGGCGGTACGGAAAAATTGAAAAATCCCCGATGCAAAAGGGGTGAGTATTATGAACACAGAATTAAGAATAGTAGCCTCTCCCGCGGCAGACACATTTGCCGCAGCTATGGGTATAGGCAGCAACAGAGAAAGGCAGATATGCGACTTGATCGAAGAATGTTACGAAGGAACAGACACTTATCCGCAGGCTGTAGCCTGCCTATCGCAAATGGTAAATAGTATGAACGAACTGGCTTACGCATTATTTCACCTGGGCGCGTTCGCGGGTAGCGAGCAGGCTAAGCGGGAACTGATAAGAAAGCTGGAAGGTTAAACCTGTAACCTTACTCCCCGCAATGCGGAGGCAGGCGATAACCGCACTAACCATTGCGGGGAGTATATAAACACCGCAACATGAAACAGGAACAAACAACAAAGAATACAAATGGTGTAGTGATGATAGTGGTGGGGGATATAAGTAATATGGGGTATGGAGAGCGGCAGGATTGTTGCAGACAGCTGGCCACCGCCCTGGGTGTAAACAGTGCAGAGGAACAGGAAACTGTAAGGACTGCTTTCCCTGATTCGCTTTTTCTCAGCGATAAAGAATTAACGAAGATGGTAAACCGATGTAGTGATGTTGCCGTACTCCGGGCCCTGTATCAGGAAAACCGCCATCGTGCAGAACAAAAACCGCTACTGCAACAAATGTTTGCAGCCAGGCTGCAACAACTGGAAAAAATGAATAGCTGTATAGACTATTAGTGAAAATTTGGGTTAGTATCACTGTTGCCCTTCGCCATGAAAAACAATATTGAAGACAGGCAGAACTGTAGGCCCGTCACCTTTGAAAAACTGAAGTTCTTTGAAAAGCTAAAACATGCGGGGGTGCTGGTCAAAAGTCATGATGAGCATATAGATGATAATGGCTGCCGATAAAGCAGATATGGCGATATAGGGCAGGGCAAGCAATAACAACCATTTGCTGCGCCTTGCCCATATCAATATAGCATCTGTAACGATGCCACACATAATAATGGCTGCGGGAAATAATACAAACCATAGTTCGTCTATGTCCACTATGTCTTCCAGCACATCCATACCTGCTGCACCTGCTACAGGCAGTATGGCGCAGACAGCGACGAGGGTTTTATATCCTGGAGATAATGTAACCGGTTCTTTATGATTACGGACAGGCGATAGCGTACGGCGGTACAGGTAAGTCAGCAGTACGGGTACAGCTATTGAGGCCAGTGTTATGAGCAGTATTATGCCATCCATATGGTATAAAGATAGGGGAAGACTTTTGTTAAAAGCCCTCTCCTTGGGAGAAGGCGGCCTGTCCCCAATGTAGTTGGTGGAGGAGAAGCTTCTATCTCATCGTCATAAAAAAGATAATAGCCGACATGGTATAAAAAATGGCTGTAGCTCCATTCAGTACCATCAGCATCATCGCTATTTTATTTCGTTGGTGAAAATACTTGCTCATTACGATGCCCATTACGGCCAGCAGTGCATGGCTGGTAGTGAACAGCCCTGCAAACACTGAATGTTCTTTGGTGTTCAGCAAGGGCATATATTGGCCTGCCGCCAGCAGTATCATCAGTTGCACGGGGGTGTACAGCACTACAAACCAGCATAGCAGCCGTTGCCCAGTACCCAACTGTAGTTTATCACCTTTAAATGGCGACAGCTTGTATATAATACTGTACAACACACCGGTAATTGCTATAGATGCCAGTATGATTAAAAGGAGCTTGCCCATACAGGCAAAGGTAATACTTAGCCGTATATATGGAAGAAAAGGGCTATCAGGCAGGTAGTATATACAGCCCCGGTCAGCAGGTCGCCTACAAAGTACACGGTATTGCGTTTGTCCCGCCTGCGCAGGTACCAGGCACCGGCAGCACCTACCGAGCTGATGCCGGCATGCCCCCCGCAAAACCATGCTATGGTCAGCAGTTCATTGCCCGATGCGGTAGATAGCCCGGGTAAGACAAAAGCGGCGAAGCCCAGTAAGACAAGTGAAATCGGCGGGTAACCCGCCATGGTAAAAAGGGTTTTGCGCTCCCACTCAGGCAGCGCTACCGTTTCATCGCGGCGGCTGTAGGGCGAGAGCTCGTAGCAGATGGAAGTAAATATGACTATGGCAACAAAAGACAACGCCACATAAATCAAAACCCCTATCGTCATACCCATCATACTCATAACAAAACCTCTTGATAAAGTATAAAACAAAAACGATACCAAACTTGAAAAATTATACTGGAAAATGGGGTTTTGTGATAGTTTTTTGACAAAAAAAATCAGGCATCAAAATGGAACATTTTACACAACGACACAGTGAAGCACTCAATGAAACCAATAAAAACAATCAAGCGATATAAAACGATACTAAACGATACAGAATGATACAAAATGGCCTTCCCCGCCCCGCCGGGGATACAAAGTACAATATAGTGTCCCCCGCAGGCGGGGGTGTCACGTAGTGACGGGGGTGGGGTGCTCGCGAAGGACAATAAAACACAACAACTAACATCTCCCTTGGAGATAAGTGGATAAAACAAACACTTTTAACATAACATAAAAAACTGAAGCCATGTTATATATAGTAGAGGAAGGGAAGGCTATAAAAAAGGAGGTGGTTATGAATACCGAAGCAAATAGCGTCTTCTCCGCATTACGCAATAAGGCCCTTGCCGACGACCGCAGGTTTGTTTTGCCATACCTGGCTACCGGCAGGGTAGATAAAGAATTACTCGCAGATTGGCTCACTGCCTTTAACCGTTGGTTACAATACAAAGGAGCAACTGTAACCGAAGAACGCGACTACCGCCGCCGTTTTGCAGCATGGTTCAGGTTGCGCAACCCTTTTTCAGAACACCCTGCTGATTATAATCCTGCAACAGAAGATACAACAGGCAACACACCTGCCAAGCTGGTGCCCCTGCCCGTATATCAGCCCGAGTTACCCGGTATGGAACAATCGGCCGCAGATAGTGAAGGCTATAAAAAAGTGCTGGAAATAAACACACGTGGCAAATACAGCCCCAGGGACAATAAATACGACATGCATTGGCTGAAATCCCTCAGGGATGAAGTGAGGAGTATGGGAGGATGAATGTTATGAGTTCAGCATTTTGCCATATACAAGTAAAATGTTATTTTTGTAAGTAAAAAGGAACCAACTTATGAATTCTCTACGTATCTGCTCATTCAGCATGTTAGTATTCCTCAGTTTTATCGTTTTTAGCGCAAAAGCCACCTGGTACGAAACTGTCCAGTCCGGCAACTTCAGTAGCACTTCTACCTGGAAAGACGGGATAGTGCCTCCTGTAACGCTGGGTAGCGGCGATACTGTAATGATTAGTAATTCTTCGCCGAATATTGTAATGGACCGGGATTTGGTAATGGATGATGCTACCTGTGTGGTTTTTATACAAACCGGGGTTTCCGTTATAGAAAGCGGCAAGCATTATATCGCAGTAAAAATGGGTTATTTAGGCCAAGATCAATTTAGTAATATCATCATTGATAGCCTATTCCTGTCGAAGAACGCGCACTCGCAGACTGTATTTTCAGGCATGGACACTTTTAACAAGTTAACATTATCTGAGGCAAATTACAAGACGGGTAATAACGGCTCAATTGTGGTGAATGAATTGCTCCATTTAAGAGATGGTGTTTGCAATACTAACTACCAGATACATCTGGCTGCGGTTACGCCACATCCCACTATATATTTTTCTAACGGAGGCGGCTTATCCGGTGGTTTTGCAGTATCCGTCAGCAACCCTTACAATATCAGATATGGAAATAATAACAGTGCGCCGGCTATGAATCGTTTTAATGAATTAAAAGGCTCCGGAACTACGTTGAGCGGCATAGAAGTGACGGATAACGCCAACATTACATTGGTTCCCGATATTCAGGATATCGAAGTAAAGGGTGAAGTGAAACTGACATCCGGGACATTGAGAATCGCAAAAAGCAGTGTACTATACTGCGGCTTCATATTAACTGGAGCAGGAAAATTTTCTTCGTCAGGAACAGGCACTTTCACAGGGTCTGATAGCCTGCAGTTAATAATCGCATCCAGCAATGTTTCTACACTGGGTACGTTACGTTTCACACCAGGCAGCAATTCATTACAATCGTTAAACCTTGATCTTCAAGGTGGGGCAAGCGGAACCCTTACCATAAAGAATGACCTGAAAATCAAATCCTCGTTGTCGCTAACAAGAGGGCATTTGTATATGGAAAATCATTTCCTGGATATTATTCATCCCTCAAATGGATTTTTGCCCGGCGATGTGGGTAGTTACGTTATGATGGACCAGGGTGGGAGTGTCCGCTCTGATGTGTCAAACGGAGGCTTAGTAACTTTTTCTATCGGTACGCCTACGCAATATTTGCCGATTACGTTCATCCCCTCTAGTCAAACCGCCAGAATAAGTGTTGAGCATGGTGTAAAACAAAATGGTAGTTCTGGTCCCGACATTTCCGCAACCCAACCTGTCGTAAATGCCACATGGAGGTTTTTGGATAATACCAGTTGCACAGATATAAGGCCGGGATGGATGGCCGGAAATGAGAAAAATGGCTTCGACCGCAGCAAATGTTATATAAGTGAATTCAAAAACGGGAACTGGGATAAACAAAATAGCGGTCCGGCAAGTACTAGTAGCGGCGGCGTATACACTGTATCAAGAGCTGGCACTTACACAGGCAATGTGTATGCAATATTTGATATAAACACAGCTGTTTCTGTAGAAGAGTTGCTGAATGAAAAAAATAATATTGTATTGTTTCCTAACCCGGTGATAAATGAACTACAAATCCAGTACAAGGGTGAAAAAGTTTTGGTAGCGTCTGTGCTGGATATTTCTGGTAGAGTGATGAGTACCTCTTATATCGAAAAGGGCACAAATACTATAGCAGTAAGTGCATTGACGAATGGCATTTACTTTATCCGATTGACAGGTGAAGGCGTTGGCAGCACTTATAGGTTTGTGAAGCAGTAATATAGTGCGATATCGGCACAATAATTGTGCTGCATACACAAAACCAAATACACTATGCGCTACCTTCTTATCCTTGTCTTCAGTTTTATTATGCCTTTTACCGCAAAGGCACAACCCTCTTTGCATATGGGGTATAACCTGGGCGGTGTATTCAGCCAGTTGCAATACAACACGGATGTGGTGATGCCTTTTGATTCAGAACAGGTGGGTGTATGGATGAACCTCAGGGTGTGGATGCAGGGCAAATACTGGCAGGCGGGTATATCAGCGGAAACGGGTATGATCAGGCAACAAGTAGAATTAGAAGTGGTACATTATGAGTTTGGGCAGTTGATTAATAGCACCACCGTCTCCCAGCGTCACGATATAGCTTCTCCCGCCATATCGCCCATGTTGTTCGGGCATATCAAGCTCGATATCCCTAAGGGAGGCTATATGTATGCAGGCCCTGCTGCCGGCTATATCTCCGGCAGAAAGTCTGTGGGGTACCGCCAACGGTTCAGGTCATTTGCAGGCGGTATGGATTGGGGCATATCTTTCAGGCTGACTAAGCGGGTACAGTTCGAAATAGGCCACGCATGGCGCTTTGCCAAGATTCCTAAAAATACAGGCATTTATTACATAAGCCCTCCTACTAATCCCGGCAGATATATTGGCTACCGCATGACCGACATCAGGTTGGATTATGTAACCAATACTGTAGGTGTCAGTTTGCAGCTATAATGCTGTTGGTGGTAATATCATCAATCCCCCTGACAAATGTCATAGTAATAAAGGAACCCTATATAGAGCTTTGCCTAAAACCACCTTATGAAATACATCTTTGCCATCATCATCATTCTGCACGCATTGCTGCACCTGTTGGGCTTTGTAAAAGAGTTTAGGCTGGCGCAGGTCAGCCAGATTAGCGGCGATACCTTGCTGGGGTTACCTGATACCGCAAAGCGTATTGCAGGGGCGTTGTGGCTGCTTGCATGCCTTAGCTTCCTGGTGACGGTGGGCCAATACCTGCGAGGCAACGATAGTTGGTGGATATGGGCTGTGGTTTCAATAATACTATCCCAGGCGTTGATAATACTGTACTGGCACGATGCTAAGGCCGGCACTATTGCCAACATCATTATTTTGGCTGTAGCTGCGTTTGGGTATGGGCAGTATAGTTTCAACCGGATGGTAAATACCGAAGCCGATAAAATAATAACAGCATCTCATAGTGCACAAAAGCTGGTTACAGAA
>JACFNS010000444.1 GCA_019454705.1 Taibaiella sp.
GTGTGGTATGCCATTGTGCACCAGGTATACAGCCATTACTTCCGATTCTACGAATTCATTGTCCACTGCGGCGCCGGTTACAATTATCTTTCGTGCAACACCGTTTCTGTATAGTTCTATGGCTTTGTCCAACCTGGCTTTCAGTATCGGACCGGGATTGCCATCGTTATCGGCAGGGTAACCTAAGACTATTAATATGTTCTCCGCAGACTTCACCTTTCAAAATTAATGTGAAAATATAAAAACCGTTAAAACAGATGCTTGTTAATTCTATGTGTATTTTTAAATGCCATAAAATTTTTCAATGCCCTTTTTTGGTCTCATATTTGCGGTTAATAAGGAATTAGCGATAAAATAACTTCGCCTTTACTTTAGACCACTGTCTTTGAGCATATAAGGACATCATAAATAGAATATATACCTTTAGATGATACGTAACCTGATAATTGAGATGGCACCGGCATTGATACTGGTATTAATTGCTTTGTTCGCCATCGTCAAGGTTTCGATTATCTCAGTCAGCTTGCACAAAAACTACTTTTCACTTTTTTTCAACTCGCTGTTATTCTTCAACAGGGTTACCATTCGCAATACTTTTCATGAAAAATTGAAAGCGTATTACAAAAAAAGCAATAAAGTCAATGCCATATTCTATGTACTGATAGTGATAGTGCTGGCATTGTACTTGCTCATGAAAGCTATTTAAGTACGATAGTTTTTCCCTAAACGTAAGTTTTCTTACATTTGCACAATTTGTTTTTTTAGTATGCCTACACAAACAGAATCTGTACCCGCATACCTGCTGCTGGAAGATGGTACTTTCCTGAAAGGTAAAGCTTTCGGCGCCAGGGGCACGACGGGTGGTGAAATTTGCTTCAATACAGGAATGACCGGTTACCAGGAGGTATTTACCGACCCCTCGTACTACGGACAGGTATTGATAATGAATACAGTATACATCGGGAATTACGGTGTGAAGGCTGAAGACACGGAGAGCGGTTCTGTAAAAATAAAGGGCCTGATATGCAAAAACATATCTGAGCGCTACAGCCGCATGATAGCCGATGACAGCCTGCATGAATACCTGGTGAAAAACAACCTGGTGGCTATACATGATATAGACACGAGAGCACTGGTGCAGCATATCCGCAGCAAGGGGGCTATGAACTGTGTAATATCTACCGATAAAGCGGAGATAGAAGCATTGAGGGAAGAACTGAAGCAAGTGCCGGATATGGCAGGGCTGGAGTTATCCTCTTATGTTTCTACCCGAGAGCCTTATTACTTCGGCGATAAGAATGCAGGAATACGCATAGCCGTGCTGGACTATGGTGTAAAACGCCATATACTGCAAAGTATGGCAGACAGGGGGGCTTACCTGAAAGTTTACCCCGCCAAAACAGCTTATGCAGACCTGGCAGAGTTTGAGCCGCACGGCATATTTATATCTAACGGACCCGGCGACCCCGCGTCGATGGATTATGCTGTAGAAACTGTGAAGCAGGCGCTGGAGCATGAGAAACCATTGTTTGGCATATGCCTGGGCCACCAGATACTGGCGCGTGCCAATGATATTCCTACATTCAAAATGCACCACGGCCACAGGGGGCTCAACCACCCCGTAAAAAACCTGCTGACCGGAAGGTCGGAGATAACTACGCAGAACCATGGGTTTGGTGTAGACCCCGAATCCGCACAAAAATCAGACAGGGTAGAAGTAACACATGTTAACCTGAACGATGGTTCTATAGAGGGGATCAGGGTAAAAGGCAAACCGGCATTTTCGGTGCAATACCATCCGGAAAGCACACCCGGCCCACATGATTCCCGCTACCTTTTTGATGATTTCATCAGTATGATTAAAGAAAGGTTGTAGTCCCTTATTATTATCCATTCAACGTTAAAGCAATAAGCTCATGAGCAATGAAAAAATCCTGGTGATAGGCGCCTGCGGGCAGATAGGTGTGGAACTGACACTGGCACTGCGCAAGGTATATGGCGACGGTAACGTATTAGCTACTGACATCAGGGAAGAACATGAGCTGCTGGCCGGCAGCGGCCCGTATATGGTGCTGGATGCTATGGATGGACAGGCTATAACTGAAGTGATAAAAAAGCACGGCATCACGCAGGTGTACCTGCTGGCGGCATTGTTGTCTGCCACAGGCGAGAAAGCACCCAAACGCGCCTGGGATATCAATATGCAAAGCCTGCTGCAGATACTGGATATATCAGTGGAGCAGAAGCTGCATAAACTATATTGGCCCAGTTCTATAGCCATATTTGGCAGCACAACCCCTAAACAACATACTGCACAGAAAACAATAGTTGAACCTGGAACGGTATATGGCATCAGCAAATATGCAGGAGAACTCTGGTGCCAGTATTACCAT
>JACFNS010000445.1 GCA_019454705.1 Taibaiella sp.
TAACCCATATCCCCGAGGTGTTAAAATGCTTTCGTATTATTACAGAGCTGATAGCATTGCCTATCTGCATCATTGGGATGCATTAGGCGGCTCAACATCTGAAAAATATTATACAGAATAGTCATTATGCCAACAGAACCAACATACAACTGGAATAAATGGTACATAGCCGTGCTGGCGGTGCTGCTATTGCAGATAGTTTTGTATTATTGGTTTACGCAACACTGGGCATGAGTACAATAGACTGGATAGTTTTACTGGCTACACTGGCGGGCATCATACTGTATGGTGTCTTCAAGAGCCGCAACCTGCATGGTTCGGCCTCATACCTGATGGCCGATAAAAACATGCCCTGGTACATAGTGCTGCTGGGCATCATGGCCACGCAGGCCAGCGCCATCACTTTTATATCAGCACCGGGGCAGGCATATACCGATGGTATGCGTTTTGTGCAATACTACTTCGGGCTGCCGATAGCCATGATAGTCATCAGTATCAGCTTTATACCCATCTTCCGCAAGCTGAATGTATATACCGCTTATCAATACCTTGAGTCCCGTTTCGACCAGAAGACGCGTGTGCTGACATCTGTCTTGTTTTTGCTGTCGCGCGGGTTATCAACAGGCATCAGTATATACGCGCCCGCTATTATATTGTCTTCTATCCTTGGCTGGAATATCTACCTGACCAATGTAATCATGGGAGGGCTGCTGCTGGTATATACCTATAGCGGTGGTGCAAAAGCCGTAGCCCACACACAAAAGTTACAGTTTCTCATTATTCTAGGCTCCATGGCTATTGCGGGTTACCTGGTAGTGGCGCAGTTGCCGGGTAATATGGACTTTGGAGATGCATTGTATGTAGCAGGCAAAGCCGGCAAACTGAATGTAATTACAACCGACTTCGACTGGAAAGACAAGTATAATATCTGGAGCGGCATCATAGGCGGCTTTTTTCTCGCCCTCTCTTACTTTGGCACCGACCAGAGCCAGGTGGGGCGCTATATATCCGGCAAAGACCTGCGTGAGAGCCGCATGGGCCTGCTGATGAACGGTATGGTGAAAATACCCATGCAGTTTGCCATATTGCTGATAGGGGCGTTACTGTTCGCATTCTACAGCTTCCAGCCCTCTCCCGTTTATTTCAACCGGCAGGCATATAGCGTGTTGCAGCAGCAGGACCCTGCCGCTGCGCAACATATAGAGACTGAATACAACAGCTTACAGAATCAATATGCACAACAAGCTGTAGCCATTGCCAACGACAGGGATAATGAAGCCCTTGTAGCTGATTTTAAAACAACCCAACAACATATAAGCGCCTTGCGCGATACCGTCAGGCAGCATATCAGCCGGGTAGCTCCTACCTCCGATAACGGTGATACCAACTATATTTTCCTCTACTTTGTAAAGAATAACCTGCCCAAAGGATTGGTGGGATTATTATTCGCTATCATCTTCCTGGCATCGTGGGGTTCTATATCCGCAGCGCTCAACTCCCTTGCCGCATCATCAATGATGGACATACAACTGCTGAACAATAACACCGAATTGAGCGAAGCGCAGCAGTTGAAATATGGCAGGTTGCATACATTGTTCTGGGGTGTGTTCAGCATTATCGTTGCCATGTTCGCCACGCAAATGGGTTCGCTGATAGAGGCTGTGAACGTGCTGGGCTCACTCTTTTATGGCACCATACTCGGTATATTCCTTGTCGCATTTTATATGAAACGCATCAGTGGACATTCGGTATTCTATGCTGCCCTTGTTACCGAGGTGCTGGTTGTGATCATTTATCTGTTGGATGTCATTTCTTTTCTCTGGCTGAATGTTATCGGCGCACTGTTAGTAGTGTTTATCAGTCTGCTCATTCCGCAACGTATTGGTAAAGAAGAAGATGCACAATAAACCTTGGTTTTCGGTATTTGCGTTATCAACAGGAAAATAACATATTGAGGTTTCTGTGAATAATCAATATTATTTTATCTGGAAATTTTCGTTATACTTGTATTAACACGAGAGAATAACAAGCAAACATTACAACGACATGCAAACAACTATTCACAAACCCATTCAGAAGAAGCAGCCTGTTGGCAAGCTGCTCTCCTTTATAGCTAACCTCAATCCTTTCAGGACTGAGTTGGTAGAAGTGCAGGTGAAAATGGTAGGCAAACGGATTGTGTACACCTACACCAAAGTAAAGGATAGCTGATTACCTTGGGTAATACTCACAATTTACCTGTGGAAACTCGTAGCTGTATTCTCCGTCTTCCGGTATGTACGCCTGCCCGTCCTGGTTGACAGCACTGGGCTTTTGAAAAACTGCATTCTTAGTCATTTTAAAAGCTACAGGTATCTTAT
>JACFNS010000446.1 GCA_019454705.1 Taibaiella sp.
GGGACGAGCACATCATAATACGCTAATGAGTCTAACTGCCGCATAGCTGTGGTGTTGAGCGATGGTACACCCAGGTCGAAGTACACTTTTATGGTATCCTGTGCGGAACTATGTAAGTGAGAGAGGAAAATTGCAAGGATAATCAATAGTCTCATAGGGTAACAAATTACGGAGGTTTTAAAAACTAAAAAACCCCGCCAAAAGCGGGGTTTTGAAATCCAATGTTATTTTATTTCGCAATGGCCAAGCAAACCGTATTCGTCACAGTTTTTCTGGGCTTCCGGCCTGTTAGTAGCTAATATATTCCGACTGGTTTTTTCTCCTTTCGTGTTCACGCATTCACAATTGTACGACTTCTTGCAAGAAGGGAATACGCTACTGATAACTATGCCCAGGCCGAGGAACAATACTATTTTTTTCATATTTATTGTAATGCGTTTAGCTTATGTTTTGAACAGTTCTCAAATGTAATAAAAAATCAAATTACCTGTTAATGCCTTGTTTTTAATATGTCCGGGCCAGTTTTAATGTTTTACGGCTGTTGCCCGCCTGCACCTGTACCATATACATACCGGCAGGCAGGGTGCTGATATCTAATTGTTCCAGGTTATTGCCCATGGTTAGCTGCATTTCTTTTTTTGCCATCACCTTGCCCTGCATATCAGTAATGGTGATATGGGCAGTGGTGTTTTCAGCGCCTGTTATGACCAGTTGTACCGATTCCTTAGCTGGGTTGGGGTAGAGCTGTACCTCTGCAATTGAGGCAATAGCTGGTACGCCCAAATCGAAGAAGGGGTATTGGAAAGTGCCTGAAGCCGATGTGCCGAGGCTCATATTGTAATAGGTTCCAGACGGAGTCGTTTGCAGCTTGGAAGCACGCACCATATACCAGTAAGTGCCCGGTGCACCGAATGAATCGGTATAAGTGGTGCCGGTAACCCTGCCCGAACGTAATTTGTACTCGCCAAACTCGGATGTAGAGCGATAAACATAATAACCAGCCACGCCCACTTCGGGGCTGGCGGTCCATGATACTACAGCGCCTTTTGTGCTGTCTCCGCCCAAGGTAACAGATGGTACAGGCTTCACATATTCTGTACGCAGGCTGGGGTCGCCCATCAGGGCTGTGCTCACTATCCTGGCCAAAGAGGTGATGGGTGTGGCATAGAGGCTGCCGTTGTTATTTTGCGACAGGCGGGTAGAGTAGCCTATGTTTTCACCCAGCGCCATGTGGTGCAGGAACCAGTTGGGCCTTGCTGCCCAGAAACTGGCCAGCGATGGCTCGTCGGCGCAGAGCGGTGCGCGTAGGAAGTTATTCTTATAGTTCCAGTCGCCGAAGTAGCTGCCGAATAAGATTGTGAAGACGGCCTTCATATCGTTGGCGGCGATATTGGCTGTAGTCCCCACTCCGCTGCAACTGGTATAAGAACCGGCCCCGCAGCCATAAGCCCATTGATGAAACTCCGTATTCAGCGTGCTGATTAAATCTTTTTCCTCCACGTTGTTGCTACCTACCAAAGGGGCGAAGTTGCGCCAACCATTTCCTGCAAAACCTTCAGGCATTGATTTGAAATTATCATCCACCAATGCGCGCTTATTAACTGCGAGCGCCCCTGTCTTGTATTGGTGCGCTTTGTTCAGGTAGCTTTTCATCATCTGTTCTTCCGTTTTGCCAAAAGCAGGCATATCGTAAAAATCAACTCTTCCGATGGTAGGACACTATTATCAAATTTGCCATCGCCGGGTGTGTTGTGGTTAAGTGGGTTTCCGGAAACCGATATGTTTACAGAATTGTCTGTCCAGGTGCCGTCAATATCCCCATAATATACATCTGCCGGCCATGCGCCTTCATGTGAGTTGGCGCCGCTATTTGCTGTAGTGTGACCATCTGGCGCAATGTTACCGCTGTAGGGTACGGCTATATGACCCAGTATATATATCCCTTCCACGTTGGCATTGGCCTGTGCAGTAGATACGATGAACGCCTTAACCGTAGCCACCGTAGCACTGCGGGGATAGTCTTTGCGTATCACTTCCCAGCCATCGCCGCTCAGGTCTTTTATTAAAGTGTTGATTTCTGTGCTGCAGGTAGTGCTGAATGCATCATCCACCAGCAGGATGAGCGCGCCCCGGCTGTGTATGGCGGGCTGCTCTATACCGGCGAAGATGTAACCGTAGGGGTTGGTAGTATCGTCTTTCACCACTAAGTATTCGTAGGCAGAACCTGCGGATACGTTATTATCGTTATAAGAAGTGCTGGTGCCCGCTATCTGCGCTATGGCTGTGCCCCAGGCCGTAGCCGACTGCGTCTTGCGGTATATAGTAATATTACCGGTGGTTTTGGCGGGGGGCATCTCCCA
>JACFNS010000447.1 GCA_019454705.1 Taibaiella sp.
TATCCGCTCATCCTGCACACCCCATTTGCGGAAATGTGCGCCCACGCCCAAGGGCATGTAAAATTCTTTTGTCTTTTCTTTCAGTCGCATAATGCTGCCATAGTCCAGGTGGTCGTAGTGGTCGTGCGACATGATGACAGCATCTATCTGCGGCAGCTTTTCTATTTCAATCGGCAAGCCGTTAGAATAGCGTGACCTCCCCAACCACGGATGTGGTGCTGGAACATCGCCAAACATAGGATCTATCAATATTTTCTTCCCCCCTATCTCCAACAGGAAAGCTGAATGCCCGAACCATGTAAGCCTGGTAATACTATCAGGTTTCTGCTCTATATCCAACGAATCGATTTTCAGCACATCGAATTTTATATTTGGCTGCTTGTTGGGGTCGCCCTTTATCTGCTTGTACAGCAACGAGGGAATATCCTTAATACCAACATCCATAGGAGAAGGGATTTGGTTCACAAACCTGCCATTTTCATAATGTCCTGTCTGCGCGTAAGCCAGTTTCTGTTCTTTCGTAGGACTACCTCCGAACTGCGGGCTGGTATATACAAACACAATTGTTATCAGCACTATCAGCAGGATAATGCTTAGTATCAGTAAACCTGTCATTTTAAGTATCTTTTTCAAACTGGTTGGCGCAGAATAACGTGCAGTTTTATGCCATTAAATAAACAACTCTACAAATGTACCGCTGTTGGCAATTCGACAAAACAGAGTTTCGGTCAAATAAAAGGAATAATCGGTAAAGGGCTGAAAAAAGGCGGTGGAGCAGAGCATGAGAAGGCAAACTCTTCATTATTCCCTTTTTGTTGGTACAAGGGTATAGTTATAGCTTTACCGGCAATATTAATTTTTATGAAAGAACTGAATTTTACACCCTTTCCTGTATTGGAAACAGAACGGCTTGTATTACGCAACCTTTCTCACAATGATGTTGATGAAGTGTTGGCTATAAGGGGTAATGAAACTACAATGCAATATATACCCAGGCCGGTAGCCAGAACGAAAGAAGACGCGTTAGCCGTGATTGATATGATAACAGGGTTTACGGCTCGTAACGAACGTATTAACTGGGCTATAACAGAAAGAGGGAGTGATAAGTTGATTGGCATAATAGGTTATGTGAATTTCAAAACCGAGAGTCACCGGGCAGAGGTGGGATATGTATTGCACCATGATCATCTGCGTAAGGGCATTACTTATGAGGCATTGCAGGCAGTACTCGACTATGGTTTTAATGTATTGCAATTACATTCTGTAGAAGCTATCATACGCCTAGATAATATAGCTTCTGCGCAACTCGTTGAAAAAGCCGGCTTTGTACGCGAAGCACATTTCAGGGATTATATTTTTCACAATGGACGGTATTGGGATGAATATGTATACACGCTGTTCAACCCTGTACATAACCAGCAAAAAAACACTTGATAATACGCAAAGAATTAACTCAGGCAACTACTATACAGCTACAGCCTGGCAATTTTCAATGATTTCCCTGTTCTCGTTCCCTACTATTTGCAAAGCAAGATTTTTAATGGAAGGGAACAACATATCGTACACGTTCTTTTTATTGGTAGGCACGTCCGTATCCTGCATAGCCAGTATATACAATACAGCTTCCGGAATCTCCAATACGGAGCATATACTTTGAATCGTTTTATTACTTGGACGTTTTACTGAATTTTCTATCTGTGATAATGAGGTTTGTGATATACCGCTTCTTTCAGCTAAGTCCTGCTGTGTAATACCCAATTGCCTCCTTACTGAACGTATGGCTACTCCTAAATTCATACCTGTAGGTTATTTTAAATACTTTATTATTAAACATTTGGGTAATAATTCCTGCTGCCTATATAGACGTTCAGCTTTAAAAAAAGGTTGGCTTGCATGTGGCAGAAGGCCAAAAAAATAAGGTTAACTTTACATAAATGAAACAAAACTTTACAACCCGGGTACGCTACGACGGCAAAACATTACCCGCTACAATAATACCACAGCACCGCAAGGACGGCATGTACTATGAGGTGAACATACCGGGCTATGAACGCTTCTACATGCGATGGTCGGCAATGGACAGGTTCGAAGTGATGCCCCAGGCAGGGCTCTCCCTACCCGACAGCCTGGTATTAGCTGTCAGCGACTCCATAGAGGAAAAAACCAACAAATAATAAATCATTCTTACATTATTTGCCTGTATTAATTACAGGTTATAAAACCAATTAATTTTAATTTTCATTAAGATTTGTTAGTAATGCTTAAGTAGTTTTTCTTAGACGGTTCTTTCAAGAGCCATGTCTAACAACAAAAATTATTTAAGCAATGAAAAAAAATCAACTAATCAGCAAGAGAAGC
>JACFNS010000003.1 GCA_019454705.1 Taibaiella sp.
ATAGTATAATTTTTTCTTTCCAGAATCTTGATGAGCGGGAATGGAACAAAACTATTGACCAGCAACAGGGTGTCACCGTTTTTTAGTTCGTTCAAGGCTTTCATTATCCTGTTAAAAGGATCATTGCCATTTACCAGGTCTTCCCTTACGTCCAGAACGACATCGAAAGGTAAATTGCCTTTGTTTGACTGCTTATCATCTTTCATGCAGATATCACCACACTGCAGGTCGAAACCTAAAGGACGTAGTTTTTCTGCAAAACATTCGATGCTGCACTTGCCTATCTTCGCAGCCTCAGACACTGTAACCCTGCCGGCCAGTATTTTTCTCAATATCGGGTTGCGAAGTTTATTGAAATGCGGGTTGATGGAGGCAATGGCCTCAATAGCATCCGCATTAGCTTTAATTATGGTAGATATTTTCGTCTCCGGTAGTATCGTTATCATCACATCATCATTTAGAAAAAATAGATAGGGTTTACAGGAAAGCAATCATCACCTTTCCATTTCTAATGCTTTGGGGAAGAGAATGTTATTCTCCAGATGTATATGCGTATGCAAGTCCGATTCAAATTCAGTCAACTTGTGCATCAACAACCCCACGCTGTTACAAGCACCTGCCGGTTTAGTAAAGTCATTAGTCAATTCCCTGAGGTCGCGCAGGATTTCGCCCGCTACCTCGTGGTCGCGCTCCATCACCCATATCGGGTCCTGTACGGTGCCAAAGCCTTTGTCGGTTGCTGCATTGGCTTCCAGGCTTTTTATGTACGGAAACAGCACTTGTTCTTCCTTCTTCATATGCGTAGTCAGCTCGCAAACCAGTTCTCGTACCTTTTTATTCACTTCCTGCAGGTAAGGCATGTTACGCCCGTGATGTGAGGCTACTTTGTCTGATAGGTCTTTTATCACCGGCCCGTGTTCATTTACATAACCATGATGAACAGTAACAATATAATCTGCCAGGAATGAAGGTTTCCAGGATGCGAAATCGTGTTGCGCCTGTGTTTTTGTTTCTGCGAATTTCAGCTCGTCTTTCACCCTTACTACTTCCAGCCCTTTCTCAAGACAGGATTCTTCCAGTGTTTTTTTGCCGCCACAGCAAAAGTCAATACCGAATATTTTAAAGACCTCTGCCTTTCTCATGTCTTTAGCGGCTATTTCGCCGAGGGTTTGCTGGCCCGCTTTTTCATCATTTTTTCTTATCTCTACTTCCCATATTTCGGGCCCGTTGGCCAGATATGTCCACGAGAAACAATTACCACGCTCGCCCAGCAGCTGGTAGTATAGCGGTTTTGGGTCGTGGTCGTTATGGATTACAATAGCCTCGCCTGAGCCTATCCTGTCGAATGCGTTAAAGATAGAAGGGTGTTTCATCCTCGGCTCAATGACTGTAACGTCAATAAAGTTTTGTTCATTCATATTTATTATAGTTTTTACGTTGAAGAATTGTTGTTTGTATTTGTTGCGGGTTAATTGCAGTTCTCCCGATTTTCTTTGTTGAATAATAAGCGATAGCCATCATGGCTGAACCAACCACCAACCATGCACCCGTGCCCCACAGCAGCCAATTGTAATTACTGCTGTTGGTCATGAACATAACGCCGGTACCCTGCATAAACAGCACCAGCTCGTTAACTACTACAGCCACAGCAAATACATACGCAGCCGTTATTGATTTCTTATTTAACTGCATATAGCCGCCATATAATAAGTGAGCTACAATGTATAGGGACACAAAGCCCAGTAATACCAGGTGCAGGAAGGCGATAATCATAGGTCGGTTGGCAAATACCAGTTGTCCAAGTGACGGGAATATGGTAAAGGCCTGCATCACCATCTTCAGTACAAAGGCGGAAATAGCTGTTAGGCCTATAAGTTTAATTACAGTAATGTTTTTTTTGAATACAGGCCGCAAAGACCAGGCTGTAACCAGGAAGTATATAGTACATACCGCCAGCGACACACTACCGACCACTGCTAAGACCCTGTATAAGTTGTTGGGGTAATGCCACAGGTAATTAAGGAACATAGAAGGAGCAACTGTGAAGTTGAGTATATGGGCAAACCTGTATGACATCTTCAGTTGGTCCTTGTTCATCAGGTGTTCAATACGGTTGAAGGCAAGGGCCATTATTGCCAATGTAAAGAAGCCGTTATACTGCAGGTGCAGGTAGGTATAAATTGAATCCCTGTACAGGAATGCGTTGCCTGATTTTGAAGCCAGCAAATATGCCAATGTAAACGGACCGCCTGAGGAAACAACGAGGTAGGTAATCGCGGATATAGATAACAATTTAACCGTGCGGCTGTTTTTAGTTTTCAACAAGTCTTTGATAAATACATAACTGTAACCGTAGGTAACGAAAATGAACAGTGTAGAAAAAAGGATAGAGTAGAAACCATACCCCTGTACGGGAAAACTGATGAGCATACCCACTGCATTCAGGAGTATGCCTGCCAACAGCCAATTGTATATCGGTTTTCGGTTCCTGCTCACAGGCAATACTTCATATGTAAGCAGGGTAAGCAATGCCAGCGTTACCCAGCCGCCAAATGCATAATGCGAGTGTGCGTGGAGGGTATATTTGAAGTCAATAAACGGGATGGAGAATACAATTTTGCTGCGCAGCACGAAACCCAGAACGGCTACTATCACCAGGTTTATTAGCGCTACTCCTATCCAGAATTTTTTTGACTTTCTACTGTTGTGCATAATAAAAGATGTTTTTGTCTTTTATTTAAACAAATTTTTTTATATCCCTAATGCCTTCAAAACAAATTTTCCTTTTTTGATATTTTCAGCTAACTCTCTTATCCTCGTATCCTGCAATACTTTTTTCAGGTTTTCCCTCACGGGTTTAAACTTGTAATGAATAGGGCAGGGCTTGGTTTCTGAGCATTGTTTCAGGCCCAGCGCACAGCCGGTAAATACGTGGTCGCCATCAATGGCATAAACTATATCAATCAAGCGGGTATCCCGCTGTTCTTCTGTAATGTAGAAACCACCATGCACCCCTTTTTTTGAGCTGACTATATCGTGGCGGCTGAGTACCTGGAGAATCTTAGCGACAAAGTGTTGAGGAGCCTCAATGTTTTGACAAATATCATGGATGCCGATTTTTTCTTCATTTTTATATTCTGAAGCTATATAAATCGTGGCACGTATCGCGTATTCGCAGGTCTTTGAAAACATAGTTATACTGTTCTCGCCCAGAATTCGTCTTCCCAGGCAGGTTCTTTAATATCGTTATGCAATTCAGCTATTATCTCTCCGGCACTTACCAACAGGTTGCTTGCCACGTTTTGCTCAATATATGGAAACAACTCCCTTTCTTCATACCTGATATGTTCATCAAGCTTGTCAGCAAGTTGTTCTAAAACGGTATACCCGGTTGAAGTGTTATTTTCCAACTGTGCAACCAAATTATTTATTTCCCTGTGTTCATCAAGGGCTTTTTGTATCATGCTATCCTGGGGCCCAATCAATGTAAAAACATATTCTTCTTCCTGCCTGAAATGCTCTGCCAGGTGCGACTGATAGTAGAAGACAACATACGCGGTAATCCTTTTTTCATCAATGCCGTTCTTTATGCCTGTTCGTATTTTCCAGCACAACAAAAGCCCTGAATGGTGGTCCCGCGATAAGGGGACCAGTTCGTTACTGCGTTTTATGGGTTTCCTGTCTTCCATTTCTACAAAGATACTATACATCACTCAATAAAAGACAAAAACATCTTTTATTTAACATCTTTTACATTACTGTTACTATCCGACATCGACTGCCAATATTGTACTACAATAATACCCAGCCCGATGGCCACACCTGCACCCGCTACGGCAAATAGTTTCAGTACATTATTTACCGGTTCCATCATCTGCTGAAAGCTGTTGATATTCAGCGTAACACTTCTATATCCTTTTATTATGCCGGCCAGTATAAGTGACAGCCAGAAAATAAGCAGACTGGCCTGTGCCAGGTTGTACGACCTGGTAAACAGCTTTCTGCCGGTATTTATTTTTTTGTCGATATCCAGTGCGTAACCTAATACGCCAAGTAATATCATTGTGTTGATACCTATGGTAGTGCCCATAGCATGAGCGACCGTAATATGCGTACCATGTGTATACCGGTTGACGGCAGGTATAGACATAAACAAAGCCAGTGTGAGGTTGGCAAACACCCAAAACTCTGATGCTACAAGAAACTTGTAGGGCAACAAGTGGCGAAGTTTACGCGCTTCTTCCAGTTTGTTTTTAAAACTCTGTATTATACTGATGAATATGAGCCACTCGGTCATGCTGATGATATAGGATATATGCCTGATAGCGCCATGTGCGGGCAGGTTGTATATATGGTGCCCCCAGTTGAACATAAGATTAGTAAGCCCCAGGAAGTAAAAGAAGAATGCCTTTTTGTTGAGGGCAATTGTTTTATCGCCGCTTATCATCACCATCAGGAATAGCGAAGAGCCATATATCATCTGGTTCCAGGCGCCTACCATAGAGCCGTTGGCTTTCCATTGCACGGTAAGTTCCCGTAAGAATGATTGCCGGAACCAGCTAATCTGCCACAGGTTTTGCTCTATGAAAGTGATAAAGAAGAATAGGATGCCTGTTGACCACATCCATATATACAAGGGCTTTTTATCCGCGCATTTCAGCCATCCTTTATAATAACCAATCATCAATAATACCCAACTCAATAACAGAGGCAGGGCCAGCCATGCCGGGAATTCCCAATATTCACGTCCACCGAATTTTTTAAAGCTATAGTATATGAAGATGACCAGTATTGTAGCTACCCAGGTAGTGATGAATGTCTTTTCGAATATACCGGTTGTAGCGTCCCTGCCAATGGTGTTTTTGTGAAAGATGATGATACACAAGGTAGCCGCGCTAATGATGAAGAATAATGCAGCGGAAGTATGCATGGGCCGCAACTGGTAAAAAGGCAGATACTTGTTGAATACCTCGGGGTAGAGGTAAGCCCATGAGGAAAATAAACCGAATACCAGCGTAGCCAGCAATAGCAGGAACACGAACTTGGTATATAATCGTATGTGCAGGGGCATGTTTATTTATCTATAATGTAGGTTCCTGACCAATGGACAGCTTCCGCTGGTACCTGCGATACACCGCTTTTGTCCACCCACTCCAGGAAGTCTATAATGCGGTACACTTCATCGTCTGTCATATTAAACGCAGGCATTCTGCCCGTACCGTGTTTTATAAATGTGTACATGTATGGTTTGCCTTTAGTGCTGTCCCGGGCAATGTTCGTAAGGTCGGGCCCCATGTAGCCGCCCAGTCCGTATAGCTGATGGCAACTCTGGCAGTTGTTTTGCTGCCACAGGTTCCAGCCTTCTGTTACAGCAGGATGAATATTTTCGGTGGTTTTTGCTTCCTCATCGCAATACAGGTACACCCAACCCGTGTATAGGCAAAACGACGTAAATAATATTCCCCAGACCAGTCTTAACATTCCTGTAACATGTAAGGCTGTAAAAATATAAATGCCAATTGCCTTAAAAGATGATAATCATCATGTTTGATGTTGACAAGGCGCATGTTAGTTATTAGCAACAGGTATCAATACAGCCTGTAGTTCTTTTTCGGCAATGCATAAATCATTTTGCATGGATTGAATAAACTGTTGCGCCAGCTTTTGATAGTATGTAATGCCTTCCTGCAGGTTCGCTTTGAATGAATTAAGGTATTTGCTCCGTTTTGCGTTCAGGTTTATTTCACTTGCAGCATCTTTCAGGTAGGTGATATATAACTGCAGTTCGTTTACAAACATATGAGGACGGGGCAACGTGTTCAAGATATTCTTTCTGCCATAAATATGTCCCACCATTTCAGTTAGCGAAAAAATGCCGGAAAAATAGGCCAGGTTAGGCCCCGGGCATATGGTTACAGCATTCAGGTTATGCGGAACGGGTATCTCTTCTTTGAGCAAAGCAGGTGCCGTCAACCCTTCGCACAGGCAGTCTTTTTCTATTATTTTATTATACTCAGTATTGTATTGTTCGTCCGGAAGGTCTTGTTCCTTCAGTTGTTTTATTTTCAGATGTTGGTACAGGCGCGATGCTGTGCAGATGGGTTCTGCCGTAAACTCGGTGTTGGACACCAGCATTTTTTTGTAACAGGGGCTGCCCGGCCTGCCTTTGTCAATACGTTCTTGCCGTTGTCGTTCGGCGGTACTTTTCCTGAAATTGTTGAAAGGGACTCCCAACGGCGATGCATGGCTGAGGTAATAATCGTCTTTTTCAGCAGTAGCCAGTTGTCCTATTGTTTGTTCATCTACGCTGGTGGCTTCCGGCACCAGCAGGAAAGGGCTGCCCCAACCCGTACGGTCCAGGTGGTAATGTTTTATGAGGAATTCCTGTTCTTCAGCTGTGCCTATACCCCCCTGTACCGTTATTTTTAACCCGGGACATTCAGTAAAGGCTGCTATGCCCTTATTGTGTTGACTTTGGAGGCAGAGTTCATATAGCTCTGCTGTAAGTGAATTACGGTTGATTTTAAATTCCTCGAGTATGGGGCCCAGCAAGAGGCCATCAGTAGCAAAGGCATGCCCGCCACAATTCAGGCCCGATTCGATTCTGAATTCTGATACCCAGATACCTTTTTTTGCCAGTATTTTTCCCTGTACCAGGGCGGAGCGATAGTCACTCACTTTCAATATCACTTTCTTTCTGAGCTTTCCCTCCTCGTTGGGGAAGAAATCTTTAAACTGCTCGAGATATGCATACAGCCTTGGGTTATAACCTGCCGAGATAATAACTGATGATGTGAGCTTGCTATTGGCAAACCCCCGCAGCGCTGCCAATGCGTCAGAAAACTCCTGTGCAAGGGGTTGCCCGCTTTTATCGTGGTTCAGCTTATCGACCTTGGCCATGATGTTTACATCTATACTACCGGGTGTCACGGCATTTCTCAGTTCTTCTTCAATACGGAGCCGATGTGCCTGGTCATGTATTTGTGGTAGTTGCCTGTACTTTTGTTTTAAAGCTGAGTCTTCAGGCAATAGTTCAAAATATTTATCCAGCTCGCTATTCTCACCAAATGATTGTTCTTTCAGCCGTGCAATCTGCAAGGTGACAATATCATGGATGACATCCAGGTAAGCGGTTATTCGCCTGGCCCTTGCGTCGTGCTCCTGTTTTTCAATGGGTTTGTAAATAATGCCATTGTTCCGGCAATGATGCTCCCGCATTAATTCCAGCAGTTCATCGTCCATGATGGACATTACCGATGAAATTCCAAATTGTGCAACCTTTACAGGTGTATCTATTGAGTACCCCAGTCCCAATACCGGGATATGAAATGTATGTAGTTCAGACATAATTATGTAGAGATATTAAATGCGATAAGGCGGGTAGCAAAGTTGGCTTTATTTATCTGCCTTCATAATGATTATTATCATCTTTCTGTTTTTTAGTTGCTTAAAACATGATACTTGTCATAGAGCCGCAATTTATTTTGCCGCAACTTTACAGCCACTTTTGCATTGCTATGTTTAAACAGAAGCAAATAACAGAGAAGCCACCATCGGCATCAGAAACCATTATGACTGAAGTGGTGTATCCTAATGATGCGAACCCTATGGGGATGTTGCAGGGGGGCAGATTGGTGCAGTGGATGGACACTGCATCGGCCATATGCGCCCAAACGCATGCTGGCAGAATTGCCGTTACTGCGTCGATTGACAAAGTAGAATTTAAAAATCCTGCCAAGGTGGGGGATATTATATCTATAAATGCCAAAGTCACACGTTCATTCGACAAGTCGATGGAAATACATGTAAGGGCATGGTCGAGGAAAGTGTTGAGCGGCGAAATTTACCCCATCAGCGATGCATATTTCATTTTTGTGGCGCTGGATGATAATGCTAATCCCGCATTGGTACCGAAGCTGAAGCCGGCAAGTGCCGAAGAAAAATCAAATTATAAAGATGCGTTGTCCAGAAGAAATAGCAGGGTTTATAAAAGCAAATAAGGTAGCTACCATATGTTATGTGAAAGATGGATTGCCTGAATGTTTCAATTGTTTATATGCCTGTATGCCCGATGGAGAAGGCATAGTTTTCAAGTCATCCCTGTCCTCTTTGCACAGCCCCGTTTTGCAACCGGAAGTTCCTGTTGCCGGCACCATTTACCGTTCTACGGAAAGCGGCCTGGATAATTCAGGTATCCAGTTTCATGGTAATATTGTGACAGGCTGGGCGTTAAGGGAAATGGCTCAAAAAGCATATTACAAACGCTACCCGCTGGGGTTAGTGGTTCCCGGCGATTTATTTGTTGTCTTGTTTGATAACCTTAAGTACACAAAAACAATCAAAGGTATCAGGAAGAAACAACAGTGGGAGAGAGTAATGAATTAAATATTATGTATTCCGCAACGA
This sequence comes from Taibaiella sp., assembly GCA_019454705.1. Classification (GTDB taxonomy): domain Bacteria; phylum Bacteroidota; class Bacteroidia; order Chitinophagales; family Chitinophagaceae; genus UBA5543. Next base: position 8,407 of record JACFNS010000003.1, read on the forward strand.
TATTTAAAGAACTGACATTTGATGCTGCACATTTTTTGCCCAACGTACCCGAAGGGCATAAGTGCAGAAATATACATGGCCACACTTACAGGTTAAAGGTGTATATAAATGGGCCGATAGATGAACATACGGGTTGGGTAGCTGATTTCGCAGAATTGAAGAAATCTGTAAAGTCAGTAGTGGAAGAAGTGGACCATAAGTTCCTCAATAATATTGATGGTTTGGACAATCCTACCTGTGAGCTGCTGGCGCGCTGGTTGTGGCAAAAAATAAAGCCCCTGGTGCCGGGGCTTAGTAAAATTGAACTGCATGAAACGCCAACGTCCGGCGTTGTGTACCAGGAGTAATGAAGTTGTTACTGTGCTTTGAATGCGATGGCTTTATCAGCAGTAGCTCCGTCATGGTCTATAACAGCTGATACTACTACCTGCAAGTCGCCCGGGGTACCCTGGTTGTTTACCCATTGCTCACTTACCATCATTTCTTTGCCGTGCATATGTTGTGCTTTGGTAAACAACGTGTCCGCGTTGTTCCTGATGATATACACACTGCAACCATGCATTTCCGTAGCACAGGTTACAAAAGCCTTTACAAATACAGTATCTCCGGCACTGAATAGCTGGTTTTCGTACGGAGTATTGATGGTTATTTTCGCAGTTTCGTGATGTGATGTAGCCTGTGGTAATGTGTCTGCTTTTTTGCAGGAGAATAGTAAAGTGCTGAGCGCTAAGACCGGCACTGCAATAGTCATTGACCGTTTCATCTTTATATGTTTAGAATAATAAGTAAATACCTAGTTCGGTTTTATACCTGTTTGTTACCATTCCACCGGAATAGTTTTGGGAGAGCGGAATATGCAGCATAGCTTGCGCACCCACATTATTTCGGAATGCCTGTAACCCTGCTGAGGCCAGCACCATGTTACCCCCGCTGTAGCTGTTTTTTACTGAGTAGTAGTAATTGCTGTAATCCACCTCGTTTCTTTCGTACCTGCCACCGGCCTGTGGTATGAGTTTAAGCTGTCCGGCTGTAAAAGTGTGGAAGCCCAGCAATCCTGCGCTCAGCCTGTTGCCAAATTTGTATTCGTCTTTGTTAGGGGTAGTGATTACATACGCAATATCAGCGTTTATGCCGGTGTTGTTGTGTTGCAGGGTATAGTTAGTATTGAGTATAAAATCGAAGGAAGCTGTGCCCGGCTGAATGTTGGGTAACCCTTCGTTGTATTTTATGTCGTTCCTGTCGTATTTGCCTGTGGGTAATTTTACGCCGCCGCCCGCCAGCAGGTTATGCTGCCATTCTTTACCGGTACAGTTGGCGCCCAGCAGCCTGTAGTTAGCCAGCAAAGTAATATCACCTAATCCCGTATTTCTTGAGTAAGAGCCGTTTTCTATCCTTTCGTTATATACATAAGGGACAAAAGCAAACAATTGCACGTTGCGCACAGGGTTGTACCTGCCCCAAAGCTGCATGGTATGGTAATAATCTTTTGATGTTTCCGGGTCAACACCTTCTATGGTTTCGTGTACGCCGCGATACTCCCTGTATTGATATTGTACACCCGCAAAACTGTTTTTTGAATTGGGGAGGATACCCAGGTATTGGTTGCTGGCTGAGCAACCACACACGTTGCAGGCATTGGCGTTATATATTCCGGATATGAATGTCGCAAGCAGGATGAGCTTTTTCATAATGCAAACCTATTTCCCTTAATAAAGGATTAAAATGTCTTTTATCAGCCCGGCAGGTGACTTTTGTCATATACCATCCGGGGTTTTAAAAACAACTTTACATAACAAGCAAACGATATGCGAACAAGCCGAAAAATATTGCATGGTTTAGCAGTGGTGGCTACATGCATTGTACTCGCAGTTTCCTGCAAAAAGGAATCAACACCACCCACCGTTACCCCGCAGGACACTACCTACAAATTAACCCCTTACGAAATAGTGATGCCGGCGCATTTTCCTGAAATGTATATTCCGGAAGACAATAAGCCATACGTAGAAAGAATTGAATTGGGCCGTATGTTGTACTACGACAATATATTGTCGAACGATGGCAGGGCTTGTGCAAGCTGCCACTTCCAGTCGCATGGGTTTACTATTCCCGGCATGGTGAATGATATGCCTGTCCTCTCTCATGTTAACCTGGCATGGCATGGAAAGTTTATGTGGGATGGCTCAAAGAGTGGTACACTTGAGGATGTGATGTTGTTTGAGACACAAGAGTTCTTCGCTACCAACCTGGAGAAAATAAATAGTAGCGAGAAATACAGGAAGTTGTTCAAGCAGTATTTCGGGGTAGATTATATTACCCATCATGAAATTGCATACGCACTGGCACAGTTTACCCGTACAATGATTTCAAAAGACTCGAAGTATGACAGGTATATGAAAGGTGCTGAAAGACTGACCTATAACGAGGAGATGGGCATGAGGATATTTTTCTCAGAGAAGGGTGATTGTTTCCACTGTCACACCGCGATGATTACTACAGATGGGCAAATGCACAATACCGGCCTGGATAGTGTATACACTAAGGAAATGGACAAAGGGTATTATAATGTTACTAAAAACACGAGTGACCTGGGAAAATTCAGAACACCTAACCTGCGGAATGTAGCCCTGCGCAAATTCTATATGCACGATGGCAGGTTCACAACGCTGGAAGAAGTAGTGGAGTTTTATAATAGTGGGGTAAATAGGGTAAGCAATATAGACCCGATAATGACCAAGGAGGGAAAGGAAAACGGATTGAACCTGAACGCGGTTGAAAAGCAGCAATTGGTTGCGTTTCTCAAAACCCTTACTGACGAAACATTTATTACTGATACAAGCTTCAGCAAACCTTCATTTTAATAATAATCTCAGCTAACAATATGAATATGAAATATGTATTAACAGGGGTGATGTTAGCTGCAATGGCTTTTACATCTTGTCGTAAGGAGAAAGAAAATGTAATTCCTGCACCCCTTACGGGCAACCTGGCTGTTAATGTGGATTATCATGTGGATGGGAAGCAGCTCTATTTTGACAGCCTGATATACACCAATGCTGCAGGTAACCAATATAGCGTCACAAAGGTACATTACTACCTCAGCAGGTTCAGGCTGTATAAAGAGGGCAGCGTGAAATATGCATCAGACACAATAATTTATGTAGACGCAGAGAAGGCTATGAATTTTTCATTCAGGAACGTTCCGGCGATGACATACGACTCTATGTCCTTTCATATAGGATTGGACGAGGCGCAAAATAAATCCAATTCATTGCCCGCTACAGCCGAAAACGTGAATATGGGCTGGCCTGATGTGATGGGTGGAGGCTACCACTTCCTGAAGTTGGAAGGGCACTGGTTGGACAGCAGTAAGAAGTTGGGTTATGCCATGCATATAGGTAATAACGGGTTTTTAGTTCGTGCAGGGGCAAAGGCCAATATTGAGGTGAACGGTGGTAAAACTGCAAACTGTAAACTGATGATGAATATTAACGAATGGTTTGCCCACCCCAATACCTACAACCTGGCTGCGGATGGTGTGTATAGCATGGGTAACGCACCACTGATGAAGAAACTCAGTGAGAATGGTGGTGATGTTTTCGGTTTAGAGTAATTTTTAATGCGATAACTCTCGGCTAAAATTTTACTAAATGTATTTATAAATGATTGTCTTAAATATTCATATGACATATGCATCATGAGCTTTTGATTTTTTCTGACATTAGTACCACAACTATTAAACATTCCGTAGTTTACTTAGTCAGAGATAATATAAAGAACGTGTTATATGAAACAGTACATTTCAATGCTAGTCATTATACTGGCAATTAACAACCCCGATACTACAATTGCACAACAAAAAGGACGCGGTAAGAATATTGACCCGGATAAAGTGTTTGAGAAACTGGACACTGATAAGGACGGGAAAATAAACAAAGAAGAAGTTGAGAAAGCTGATCGTCCCCGCCTGAAAGAAAATTTCTCAAAGATTGATGCCGATAGTGATGGCTTTATCAGCAAGGAGGAATTCAAAAGGATGGTAGAAAAACGCAGGGAAGCTACAGGTAATTAATAAACATCAAGGTTTATGTAAAAGAAAGGCGTTTCAGCCAGGTAAAACTGAAACGCCTTGATACCTCACTATCCACCTTAGAAAAACTATCTTATCAATGGCATTTGAAATATTCAAATGGTTCCTTGCAATCATTGCATTTGTATAATGCTTTGCAAGCCGTTGAGCCAAACCTGCTGATTTGCACTGTATGGCTGCTGCCGCATTGCGGACAGCATATATGGGCTTCAGCATGAGCTACATCACAGCCTGAATGTACAGGTGGCGCAATGCCATATTTTTTCATTTTTTCTTTAGCTGCATCGGTAATGTTATCTGTCGTCCATGCCGGTTGGTACACCAGCTTTACAGTAGCGTTAATGCCATGCTTATCCAGCAGTGCTTTTATGTCTGCTTCTATAATACCCATAGCAGGACAGCCTGTATAGGTTGGGGTAATAATCACTTCACAACCATTGTCGGTCATGCGCACATCCTGCAGCATGCCTATTTCCTCTATGGTCACTACAGGTATTTCGGGGTCTGCTATCTGCGATAACAGTTCTAATATATTTTCCCTTGTATGGACCGTACTTACCATTTCGCGTCAGGATAGGCCCTTTGTAAGTATTGCATTTCGCCCAGCATGTGGCCAAGGTGTTCGGTATGTACACCTTTTCTGCCACCAGTTTGCATATAGTTGGCCGCAGGCAGGCTCAGCTTCGCTTCTTCCAGCACGTTTTTGATATGTGTTTCCCACAGCGAATGAAGAGATGGGTTATCTACTCCTAAACCTTGAGCAATCAAGGCGGTATCTGTTTCATCTGCTTCAAACAATTCGCCTGTGTACATCCACAGGTTGTTTATCGCCTGTTGCATTTTCTCATGGCTTTCTTCCGTGCCATCGCCCAGCCTTACTGTCCAGTCTGCCGCATGTGCCATATGGTATTTTACCTCTTTCAATGTTTTGGCAGCCAGCGCAGCAAAGGTTTCGTCCTTGCTGTTTTGCAGCGACATAAAGAAATAGTATTCGTAAACAGACATATACAACTGCCGGGCTATCGTATCGGCAAAGTTGCCGTTGGGCATTTCCACCAGCAGATTATTATAATACTGTCTTTCGTTACGCCTGTAAGCAAGGTCGTCTGCTGTCCTGCCTTTGCCCTCCAGTTCAGCTGCATAATTGTAAAATGCCTGCGCCCTTCCTATCAGGTCAAGTGCTATATTGGTCAGCGCCAGGTCTTCTTCCAGGAATGGACCGTTGCTGCACCATTCAGACAGCCTGTGCGATAGTATCCAGGCATTATCTGCCATCCTCAGGCTGTAAGTATATTTTAGTTCATGAATGTTTGCCATTGCTAAATTTGTTTTGCGCCTTCGGGCATCACATAAAATGTAGGGTGGCGGTACACCTTATCATCAGCAGGGTCGAAGAACATATCAGCATCATCGGGGTTGGATGCCACGATGGAGTTGGCGGGTACTACCCATATACTGCTACCTTCGCCACGGCGGGTATATATATCCCTGGCGTTCTGCAATGCCATCTTCTTGTCCGACGCATGTACACTGCCGGCATGCATATGGTGGCTGCCATTCCTGCCCTGGATAAATACTTCCCACAAGTCCAGTTGTGTATCTGTAGCCATTGTATTCTGTTTTTGCTTGTTTGAATTAATTGTTTTTCACAGCTTGTTTTACTTTATAGGCCTCTGCTGCCGCTCTTACCCATGCACCGTCATTATGCGCTTTTTTGTGGTGGGCTATACGTTGCTTATTGCATTGTCCGTTGCCTTGTATAACGCGATAGAATTCATCCCAGTTTATTTCACCGTGGTCGTAATGCCCGGTTGCCTCATTCCATTTTAGTTCGGGGTCGGGAATGGTCAGTCCGATTACTTCCGCCTGCTGCACCGTTTTGTCAATAAACTTGGTACGCAGTTCATCATTACTATGCCTTTTTATCTTCCACCTGAATGCATCTGATGAATGCGGTGAATCACTATCGTGCGGGCCAAACATCATTAGTGATGGCCACCACCACCTGTTCATGGCATCCTGCGCCATTTCGCGTTGCTCGGGAGTGCCTTTCATCATCATTGCCATTATCTCGTAGCCCTGCCGCTGGTGAAAGCTTTCTTCTTTGCAGATACGTACCATCGCCCTGCTGTAAGGGCCATAGGAAGTGCGCTGCAACGATACCTGGTTCACAATAGCAGCACCATCAACCAGCCAACCTATTGCGCCAATGTCAGCCCATGTAAGCGTGGGGTAGTTAAATATGTTGGAATATTTCGCCTTGCCAGTCTGCAACTGTTCTATCATCTCTTCTCGCGAAATGCCCAGTGTTTCCGCGGCGCTGTACAGGTACAATCCGTGCCCGCCTTCATCCTGTATTTTGGCCAGCAGTATCTGCTTCGCCCTGATGCTAGGTGCACGTGTTATCCAGTTGCCTTCTGGCTGCATACCTATCACTTCAGAATGTGCGTGCTGCGATATCTGGCGGATGAGGTGTTTCCTGTATGCTTCCGGCATCCAGTCACGAGGTTCTATAGCATCACCTTTTTGTACTCTTTCTTCAAACTTTGATAACCGTGCGTCTTCAATAGCCGGTGCTGTATTACTGCTCATGTTTGTGAGTATTGTCTTAATGCCAATACTACACAACCGGTTTTTGCTACTGCATGACTTTCATCATACCGCATGATGATTATTCTCATCTTTCACTGAGGGGTAAAGATAAAGGCGCCAAAAGGCGCCCTTGTGTATGTATCAATTTTATCCTCTTAGCTCTCGCTCCCCTTAGTCTTTTTTATCACCTGTGTAGCGGTGGCTATCAGGCTGGAAAGGTCGGCCATATTAGATGGTATAATCATTGTGTTGTTTGTTTTAGCCAGGTTGCCAAACTCTTGTATATATTGCTCCGCAACACGCAGGTTCACTGCATCTTGTCCACCGGGAGCATTTATAGCCATAGCTATCTCCCGAATACCTTTTGCTGTTGCCATAGCTACTGCCTCTATCTCCGCGGCGCTACCCTCGGCCTCGTTAATGCGCCTCATCTTCTCACCTTCCGAGCGGGCTATCAGTTCGCGCTTTTCACCCTCTGCCCTGTTTATCTGCGCCTGCATATCACCTTCGGAGTTGGCGATGTTAGCACGCTTCTCACGTTCTGCACGCATTTGTTTTTCCATCGCATCTTTTATGCTCTGGGGAGGGGTAATATTTTTTACTTCATAGCGTGTCACTTTTACACCCCAGGGGTCGCTGGCGTTGTCTACAGCTTCTACTATAGTGCTGTTCATACTTTCCCTTTCTTCAAAGGTTCTATCCAGCTCCATTTTACCTATGATGCTGCGCATGGTTGTCTGAGCGAGCTGTATAGATGCAAAGCGGTAATTGTCAATACCATAGCTGGCCTTTTGAGGGTCCATCAATTGCAGGTACAGTACACCATCCACCTCTACAGCGATATTGTCTTTGGTAATACATGTTTGCGCAGCTACGTCTATTACCTGTTCTTTCAACGTATGTTTATAGGCAATCCTGTCGGCGAATGGGATGATAACATGGAAACCTGCCAGCAGTGTTGCCCTGTACTTACCAAATCGCTCTACTATATAGGCCGAGCGTTGAGGCACGATGCGTATAGTAGTGAGAAATAACAAAAGGGCGAGTATCGCCAGTCCTAAAAAGATAATAGTGCCTGCGTTCATAAGTTTATCCGATTGGTTCTACAAATAGTTTAATGCTTTTATAGCCGGTTATTATCAACCGCTGTCCCTCTGCTATGGAATGATTAGACTCGGCGTTCCAACTACTGCCCTTGAATGACACCTTGCCTGTTTGCCCTGCGGTAAAACTATTGAGCGCTACCGCCGTCTGCCCGATATATTCGTCTTCAATATCACCATCTGCTTCTTTGGTATTCATATACCGTTTCTTCAAGGCTTTACGCAACAATGCCAGGCTCAGTAGCGAACTGCCTAAGAATATGAATAATTGTGTGTTGATGTCAATATCAAACACCAGGCATACCAATGCTGTGACCCATGCCCCTACGCCGAAAAAGATGAGGACAAGACCGGGCATGGTTAGCTCGAGCAGTATCAGCGTCAGCCCTATAAGGAACCAGATAACTTCAGCCTGTGAGAAAAAATCTGCCAATGTGTGTTGATTAGGTTATGCTAAATATACGAAAGTTTAAAATAACACTTGCAGCATGTTTGTTTTGTGGTATGCCTGCTTATCTGCAATTTGCACCCATGCACCTGCACATGCTCAGCGATGAATTATGGTTCCCACCGGTAGAAGAAGCACTCCCCGATGGCCTGCTGGCCATCGGCGGCGACCTGTGCATAGAAAGATTACTACTGGCATACAGGAGCGGCATCTTCCCCTGGTATGATGATGAAACACCACTATGGTGGAGCCCCGACCCGCGCTTTGTACTATTCACTGAAAAGCTGAAAGTGAGCAAGAGCATGAGACAGTTGCTCAGGAAAAATGCATTTGACTTCACCGTCAACAAAGCTTTCGAGCAGGTAATACGTAACTGCCAGCAGGCACTCCGTCCGGGACAAGACGGCACCTGGATAAATGAAGACATCATTGCCGCATATACAGAGCTGCACCTGATGGGTTTCGCCCATAGCGCTGAGGTATGGCGCGATGACGAACTGGTGGGTGGTCTGTATGGCATACGCATGGGCCATATGTTCTTCGGCGAAAGCATGTTCAGCAAACAGAGCAATGCCAGTAAGTACGCCTTTATCAAATACATACAGCAGTTGCAAAATGAAGGCGTACAATTGGTAGACTGCCAGGTATATACAGAACACTTAGAAAGCCTGGGCGCTGAAATGATACCACGGTCAGAGTTTATAAATTTCCTGAAACTAAATAAAGCTTAATACCCATATACTATATACACTCTTTATTGTAAGTTTAATACATAATTGCCATGGCAGACATTTTACATACACGCGTCAGGTCGGTAGATATACTGCGGGGCATCGTCATGGTGCTGATGGCGCTTGACCATACCCGCGATTACTTCACCGACTTTTACAACAACCCCACCGATTTGTCAGTAGCCGGCACGGGCATGTTCCTCACACGGTGGATTACACATTTTTGCGCACCGGTATTTGTCTTTCTTGCAGGCACCAGCGCATTTTTGTCGCTCAGCAAAAAGAAGGATAAGAAAGCGGCATCCTTCTTCCTATTCACCCGCGGGGTATGGCTCATCGTATTGGAACTGACCATTGTCCGGTTCGGGTGGCTGTTCAACCTCGACTATTCGCAAACCATTGTGCAGGTCATCTGGGCAATAGGCTGGAGCATGATATTCCTGGCGGCATTGATACACCTGCCTTTCAGGTGGGTTCTTGCTATCGGACTCGTCATGGTGTTCGGCCACAATGCGCTGGACTTTATCCCTGTGGATACCCAAACCGGCACGGGGCTGCTCTGGCATTTCCTGCACCAGTCGGGCTTTATACAATACGGCACCAATGGTTCATTGTATGTCATTTACCCGCTGATACCCTGGATAGGTGTAATGGCCGTGGGTTATTGCTTCGGCAGGATAATGCAATACAACGAGCATAAACGTAACCGTATGCTGTACCGCATAGGCGGCGGCGCTATCCTGTTGTTCCTTATATTAAGAGCTATCAATCTCTATGGCGATCCGCACCCATGGACGGTACAAGAGAGCTGGCACAGAACGGTATTGTCTTTTATCAACTGCGAGAAATACCCGCCATCGTTACTATATCTTCTCATGACGCTTGGCCCGTCCATAATGCTCATGCCTTTATTGGAAAGAGCGGCTGCCAACTTTGGCAGGTTCTTTACCGTGTTTGGCAGGGTGCCTTTATTTTATTACATAGCCCACATCTACCTGATACATGTTATGGCCATTGTGGGAGCGGCTATGCTAGGGCTGCCGCTCGACTATTTTACCGACAACGACCTGATATGGGTATCCAAACCAGGTTGGGGCTGGGGCCTGCCGGTGGTGTATGCCGTATGGATAGCTGCCGTCCTGCTGCTGTATTATCCCTCACGTTGGTTTATGCGGGTGAAGCAGCAGAACAAGCAATGGTGGCTCAGTTACCTGTAGCTACTTACCAAACTTCTTTTTCAACATGCTCAGCGCGTCGTTCATGTTCATGCCGCTCATGTCTTTTTCTTTTGCCTTTGGCTGATGGCCGCCGCCCTTTGCAGGGCGATGCTGTTTTGCCGGTGCTTCCTGTGTTTGTTTTATGGACAGGGCTATACGTTTCCTGTTCATATCTACTTCCAGCACTTTTACCATCACTTTGTCATTCAGTTTCAGCACCTCGTTGGGGTCGGTAATGTATTTATGCGCCACTTCCGACACATGCACCAGGCCATCCTGCTTTACCCCTATATCTACAAAGGCACCGAAGCGGGTGATGTTGGTCACTATGCCCGGTACTATCATGCCCACGGCCACATCTTCTATGCTGTATATATTGGCAAACTCAAAAGCCTGCGCCTCGCTGCGGGGGTCGAGGCCGGGTTTCTTCAGTTCATTGATAATGTCCTGTATGGTATGCGCTCCTGCCTCTTCGGTGATGTACTTTCTTACATCTATTTGTTTCAGCAGTTCTTCGTTGCCTATCATTTGCTTTACATCCACGCCCAGGTCTTTGGCCATTTGCTGCACCAATGTGTATGATTCCGGGTGTACCGCACTTGCGTCCAATGGATTATCACCTTCTTTCACCCTGAGGAAACCCGCACATTGTTCGAATGCTTTGCTGCCCAGCCTCGGCACCTGCATTAGTTGCTTGCGACTGGTGAAGCCGCCTATCTCGCTGCGGTGCTTCACTATGTTGTCAGCTATAGATGGGCCAATACCACTTACATAACTCAACAGGTGTTTGCTGGCTGTATTCAGGTTGACGCCCACCATGTTCACACAACTGATAACCGTCTGGTCCAGTTTTTCTTTCAGGCGTACCTGGTTTACATCGTGCTGGTACTGTCCTACCCCTATACTCTTGGGGTCTATCTTCACCAGTTCTGCCAGCGGGTCCATCAGCCTGCGGCCAATGCTCACCGAACCGCGTACCGTAATATCTTCGTTGGGAAATTCTTCTCTCGCTATTTCAGACGCTGAATAGATAGATGCGCCGTCTTCGTTTACCAAAAACACCGGCAGTTTCAGGTCCAGCTTTTTGATGAACTGTTCCGCCTCCCTGCCTGCCGTGCCATCGCCTACAGCTATTGCCTGTATATTATACTGTTGTACCAGCGTCCTTATTTTATGTTCCGCATCGTCCAGCCTGTTTTTCTCGTGTATGTATATCAGGTCTGTTTTCTTCAGTTCTCCTTTTTCGTCCAGGCATACCACTTTGCAGCCTGTACGGTAGCCGGGGTCTATGGCCAGCAGGCGTTTGCCACCCAGCGGTGCACTCAATAACAACTGGCGCAGGTTTTCGGCAAATACGCTGATGGCCTCCTCATCGGCCTGTATTTTCAATGCCATGCGCAGTTCGCTTTCCATAGCGGGTTGTAATAATCTGCGGTAGGCGTCTTTCACGGCTTTCTTCACCTGCTCGCCCGCTTCGTTGCTGCTCTTTACAAACTGCTTTTCCAGTATAGCCAGTGCGTCTTCTTCGTTGGGCGAAAACCCTAAACGCAGGAAACCTTCCATAAAACCGCGCATCACCGCCAGTACCCTGTGCGATGGTATTTTGGTAGCTGGCTCTGAAAAGTCGAAATAGTCTTTGAACTTGGCGGCCTCTTCTTCTTTACCGCTCAGTATCTTGCTACTCACGGTTGCTTCGCGTTCAAACAGGTTACGCATTTTGGCACGTACCTCCGCATCTTCATTCACTATCTCTGCTATGATGTCGCGCGCGCCTTGCAGGGCTTCATCGGCAGTCTTCACGGTCTCGTTGATGAATGCTTCCGCCTCTGTTGCAGGATTGATATTCCCCTGCTCCAATATGCTCATCGCCAGTGGTTCCAGCCCGTTCTCGCGCGCGGTCTGTGCTTTTGTTTTGCGTTTGGGTTTGTAAGGCAGGTATATATCTTCCAGCTCGGCTATAGTGGTGGCTGCATTTATTTTGTCCTGCAGTGCCTCTGTCATTTTGCCTTGCTCGGTGATGGTCTTTTCTATAAACGCTTTCCTGTCGGCAAATTCTTTTTGCTGGCGCGCCTCGTCCTGTATAGCCTGTATCTGCACCTCGTCCAGTGCACCGGTGCGATCTTTACGGTACCGTGCTATAAAGGGTATGGTGGCGCCTTCGTTCAGCAGCTCTAATACCGCCGTTACATGTGTTTCTTTTATATTCAGTTTCCCGCCTACGGTTTTTGCAAATTCCAACATCCTGTTCTGTTTTTTGGGATTGCGAATGTAATTTGAACCTCCCGTTTTCAAAAAGAAAATCTTTACACATATTTGCTTATGGACATACGTGCGGAAATACTGAAAGAACATTCCAAACAAAACGCTGAGGCGGTAACCAAATGGGTGGGCGCATCTCCGCAGCGTGTGGCGCAGTTGATAGATTTGTTCCTGCACGACGAATACCGGGTGGTGCAGCGGCTTGCACAGGTAGTGGGTAAGCTGGCAGATACCCACCCGCAACTGGTAACACCGTGGCTGCCGCAACTGGTGCGCCGTATGAACGAACCCGGCGTGCATGTAGCTGTAAAACGCAACGTAGTGCGCATACTGCAATATGTAGATATACCCGAGGCCCTGCATGGCGATCTGATGAATACCTGCTTCGACCTGCTGGCCGACCCGAATGAAACGGTAGCGGTTCGGGTATTTTCCATGACGGTGCTCGACAAACTCTCCGCCCAATATCCCGAAATAAGGCAGGAACTGAAAGTGATAATAGAGGATGTGCTGGAGCAGGGCTGCACGGCCGCCTTTCGTGCCAGGGCGAGGATGGTGCTGAAGGGTGAATAACGTGTATTTTTTGTTAACCAGTGGATATGCAGATTTAACCGTTAGCAATATTGAGGACTTGCAAGTGGTTGACTGGCAGTGTATTACAACTAGTTTGTTAACTTTTGTCAACTCTGCACGTGTTTTTTCTGAAAAACGTTTGGTAATAAAAAAACCGCCTTTGGGGCGGGCGGAAGTGCCTATTACTAGCAATGGCTTATGGTGTAAGCAGGGTGTCATAGATGATATGTTTATTACAGCCCGATATGTCGGAAATACAATAGCCCCTACGAACGGTAATTATAACAAATATACACTATTTAAGTGATAATATCAAAAAATTCTGCTTTTAATTTGTTTGATTTAGGATTTTCAGGATTAAAAGATAGACAGGATTATTTTTTCGCATCTCATCCTGGCTACTGCCGGACACAGCCTTGCATGTTATTTATGGTTTAAGTCGAAAAGATTTAAACCAGTGGGGGGAGATATGGGCGCAAAGAACTTGCCCGCTCAGATGTGATCAGCTTTAACCCCGGAAAATCTCTATCTTTCCGCCCGCTAAATGGCCATCAGCAAAATAAACATACAGGATTTTCTGAAGTTGCGCAGGCAGCACCTCGTCTTCGATGTGCGCAGCCCCGGCGAGTACAACCACGCCCATATACCCGGCGCGTATAGCCTGCCGCTGTTTACCGACGAAGAACGGAAAGTAGTGGGTACGGCATATAAACAGGAAAGCCGTGAACAAGCCATAAAAATAGGGCTGGACTACTTCGGCGCCAAAATGCGTAAGATGGTGGAAGAGGTGGAAGCCATGCTGAAGGGACGGAATGATAAGACAGTACTGGTACATTGCTGGCGGGGTGGTATGCGAAGCGCGGGTGTAGCCTGGCTGCTGGACCTGTATGGATTTAAAGTTTATACACTAGTTGGCGGCTATAAGGCTTACCGTCAATGGGCGCGCGAACGATTTGAGCAACCATACCCTTTTCGTATCATAGGCGGATACACGGGCTCAGGAAAAACACAGGTATTGCATGAGTTGAAGAACACAGGACAGCACACCATCGACCTGGAAGCGATTGCCAAACACAGGGGCTCAGCCTTTGGCGCTATAGAAGGCGAACCCTGCCCCACGCAGGAAATGTTTGAAAACCTGTTGGCGGAGGAATTGAACATACATCTTGTTTCAGGTGATTCAGTCATCTGGCTGGAAGACGAAAGCCAGCGTATTGGCACTATCAACATTCCTCATCCGCTATGGGTGACCATGCGCAATGCACCCGTATGTTTTCTCGAAGTACCTTTTGAAGAGCGGCTGAAACATATAACTGAAGAGTATGGTGTGCAGCCCAAAGAAAAACTTGCCGGTGCTGTGCATCGAATACAAAAACGCCTGGGCCCGCTGGAAACAAAAATGACATTGCAGTTCCTGGAAGAAGGGAATATAACAGAGGCTTTCAGGATACTTTTGAAATATTACGACAAGCAATACAAGAAAGCATTGGAAAAGCGTGATAACCCCCTACCGGATATACAACATATATCCT
>JACFNS010000448.1 GCA_019454705.1 Taibaiella sp.
CCAAGTATGCCAAAAACACTGCCCCTGGGCACATTGAAGCTTACATTTTTCAGCGCCTGTATCGGCCCGTAGGATTTTGATACAGAATTAATAGATAATACAGTTTCCAAGTACAAATGTATTTTGATAATTAATCAATAAATAAGTCTTTTTGTAGAGGAGCGCCTGCTACTATTGCATATGGCTCCAAATCCGTAATCCCCGCCAGTTTCAATACATCTTCGTCTATTAATGTAGCCCCGGTGTAGCTATCGGCTGGTTGCTGTAGTATAAAACTTACTGCGTCGGCAATGATTTCCGGCTTACGGCTGCGTTGTACCAGTTTTTCGCCACCCAGCAGGTTTTTTACTGCAGCGGTACCAATTGTTGTGGCCGGCCACAACGCGTTGGATGCTATTTTATACTGAGCCAGTTCTTTCGCCCAGCCTATGGCCATCATACTCATGTTGAACTTGCTGAGTGCATAGGGCAGTGACATGGCCAGCCATTTAGGAGTGATATTTAATGGAGGCGATAGAGTAACAATATGCGCGTTCTCCGATTGTTTCAGAAAGGGAATACAATGTTTGGTGAGCAGGAACGTACCCCTTACATTGATATCGTGCATCAGGTCAAATTTCTTTGTCTCTGTCTGTTCGGTTGATGTTAATGCGATGGCTGAAGCATTGTTGATAACAGCATCTATTCCTCCGAACAAGGATATAGTTTCCCGGATAGCATTTAAAATCTGGTCTTCATCCCGTATATCACAGGGTATAGCCAATGCCCTGCCGCCTGC
The DNA here is from genome assembly GCA_019454705.1 of Taibaiella sp. GTDB lineage: Bacteria > Bacteroidota > Bacteroidia > Chitinophagales > Chitinophagaceae > UBA5543. Next base: position 779 of record JACFNS010000448.1, read on the forward strand.
CTTGTTTACCTCCTCGGCTACCGAATGAATGGTACCCCCCAGCCTGGGGTCTTCTGTTACCGACTTTGCGGCTATTACCACATTGGCACCCATACCTGCCAATTTTATAGCTATTGCTCTGCCAATACCCCGGCTCGCGCCTGAAATAAATACTGTTTTACCGTTCATGTTACAAATCTTTTATCGTGCAATGCAGGTAAAAGTTACAGTTTTATTCATAAAATATGCTTCTAAAATAATAGTAGAATAAAAACAGGCAGCAAAACTGCTGCCTGTACTGATTAATTTGTTCAAGACTAATTTAGGGTGCTGCAAAAGCTTTGTCAGTAATCATTGTAGAATCAGTAAATGTTTTAAGGAAAGCAACCAGTTGTTTCTTTTCCACCTCGTTCAGTCCTAACCCAAAAACATCATCACGGTTGTCTTTGGTCATCAACGGGTCTACTGATGGCACCTTGTTGACCCCCGTGTTATAAAAGTCCACAACCTGTTCCAGTGAGGTAAAGCGCCCATCGTGCATATAGTGTGTGCGCAGTGCCACGTTTCTCAGGTTGGGTGTCCGGAATTTCCCTTTATCATTGGGGTTGCCGGTCACGTTAAAATAACCAAGGTCTATATCTTTATTATATACACTGTCCAATCCATTATTGTGCATAAGGTTGTCCGTCGCCAGCAGGTTGGTATGACAATGGAAGCAGTCACCTTTTTCAGAGAAAAATATTCTGCGTCCTTCCTCTTCCATGGGGGTTAAGACTGCCTGGCCTTTCACATACCGGTCGTATTTGGTATCGCGCGATACCAGCACACGCATGTACTGGGCCAAAGCCTTTGCCATATCCTCATACTTAATTTCATCTACCCGGTAAAAATTTTTGAACATTACACGGTATTCGCTGATGTTATTAATTTTTACGAGGTCGGTATTGAACCGTACAGTCAACTCTGTCATCATTACATCTTCCAGCGTTCCTGTAAGCCTGCCATTCCACATGAAATTTTTGTACCAAGCAAGATTAATCATGGGTAATGATGTGTGTCCCTTATCGAAACCATGCTGAGGCTCTGGTACGGAGAATCCATATTCCTGCTTATGGCAGCTTGCGCAGCTTTTGCCATCGTTAGAAAGGCGGGTATCGAAAAACAACTGCTTACCCAGTTCTATCCTTTCCACGTACAGCTTATTGTCTTCGGGTATGGTAATGGCAGGAAAGTGTGTGGGCAGTACAAATTCATACGGGGTCATTACCACTGTATCGTCACCAACGGTATTATTATTATTGTTGTTTACCGGCTCCTTTTTACAGGATGCGATAACAACTATCAGCAATATAGCAGTAGTAAATAGTTGTATTTTTTTTATCAGGCTCATCGCAGTGCGTATTGTGACCTAAAATTACAAACGGTTTGTATTTAATATTATGACGCGCGTCAATATGCTAATATGACTTTTGTCATTAAATTGTCACGGCGGTATTATACAGATAAAGTTATCAAATGCAAATAAAAAAGCCTGTAACATATGTTACAGGCTCCGGCTCTTGTGCTCTGTTCCTTAGTTTGCGTATTCGCT
>JACFNS010000449.1:0-2046 GCA_019454705.1 Taibaiella sp.
GGCCCATTGCCGCCCTGCTCGTGATATTTGCCCTTAGTGCATCTTTCTGGGCTGTCTTCAAGCAAAATGGTACTGCGCTTACCCGCTGGGCTAAGTATTATACAGACAGGGAAGTATCGGAGGTAATAGAAAAACCGGCACGATTTTTCTACCAGGTAGAAACTATGCCCACTAAAATTGACTCTGTACCTGTGTATGACGAGCAGTTCCAGGCGGTGAAAGTGGATGGGGTAGTACAGAAGGAACTGGGCCGGGATGTGTACTTCCGCAACCTGCCCCCCGAAAAACAGCCGCAGAATGATGAACCTGTGTACCTTATCAGTACGGAGTTGTTCCAGTCCGTCAACCCTTTTTGGGTAGTGGTGCTCACGCCATTGGTCGTCGGTTTTTTTGCCATGCTGGCACGGCGAAAAAAGGAACCATCTACAGCTACTAAAATAGCCTTTGGCTTGCTGATATCGGCCTTGTCTACCTTGGTAATGGTATGGGCTGTGTATTATGGTAGCAATGGAGAGGTCAAAGTATCGCCTATGTGGCTGGTTGGCTGCTATGGTGTCATTACTATTGGAGAGTTGCTGTTGAGCCCGATGGGATTATCCCTGGTGTCTAAGCTTAGTCCGCCACGCTTAACAGCGCTGATGATGGGCGGTTTCTTCCTTTCCACATCCATAGGTAATAAAATGTCGGGCGTACTGGCCAGTATGTGGTACGATTATGAAAATAAGGCTAACTTCTATTTGTTCAACTGCATGTTGCTGCTCATTTCTGCCGGGCTGGCATTTATGGTGCTCAAATGGCTCAACCGTATTATGAAAGAAAAGAACCTGCATTAACATCGCGAACGATACAGTAAAAATACCGCCATGTGCGGTATTTTTCTTTTACGGGACTTTCACCGCCGCTATTTTTTATTATCTTTCGTAACTCAATTTTAAAATTAATCACAACTATGTCTCAAACACACGATGAGAAAGAGCTCGGTACATCGGGCGATTTGCCGATACAGGAAGCGCCAATAACACCTGCAAAAGGCCATCCGCCTGGTTTGTATTGGTTGTTTTTTGCCGAAATGTGGGAGCGTTTTTGCTACTATGGTATGCGTGCCCTGCTGGTATTATACCTGACGAAGACCCTGATGGTTGCCGATGAACGTACCTTTGCTATATATGGTGCCTATACGGCACTGGTATATGCGGTAACTGTACTAGGCGGCAAGTTGGCCGATAGTTTATTGGGGTACCGTATAGCTGTTATCCTGGGTGGTATACTTATGGCCATAGGTGAATTCATGATATTGGGTGGTGGAGAATTTTGGTTGCTGATGGGTATGGCTGTGATTATTTCAGGTAACGGATATTTCAAGGCGAATATATCCAGTATAGTGGGGCGTTTATATCCTGATGGCGACCCACGCAGGGATTCCGGTTTTACAATATTTTATATTGGTATCAACCTGGGGGCTTTTCTAGCTACCACCGTTGTGGCAGAAGTTGGAAATGTGTATGGTTACGAGTATGGTTTCGGCTTGGCGGGTATAGGTATGGTCATCGGCGCCATAGTATTTATTTTCGGCCAAAAGCACTACGAAGGGCACGGACTGCCGCCGGATAGGGAAAAACTGATGAAACCTGTTTTTGGTCCGCTGAACAGGCTGCATATCACAATATTAGCGACACTTGCCATTATCCCTGTTTTCTACCTGTTGCTGAACAATAGCGCCATAGTAGGGTACCTGCTGGCGGCAACAGCGGCATTTGTATTGTATCTGCTGATATCGGCGGGGATTAAAGGCGGCAAAGTACTGCGCGACAGGATGCTGATATTGATATTACTGATGTTCTTCAATATTGTTTTCTGGGCGTGTTTTGAGCAGGCAGGTTCTTCGCTTACACTATTTGCAGACCGGAATATAGACAGGGTGGTATTTGGCTGGGAAATGGGCGCGGCTACTACGCAATTCTTTAATCCCCTGTACATTTTGATATTTGGTTCTATCTTCTCTGTAATGTGGGTGAAACTGTCGAAGATTGGTAAGAATCCGAATAT
>JACFNS010000449.1:2056-2348 GCA_019454705.1 Taibaiella sp.
AGTTAGGTTTGGGTTATTTAGTAGTATGGCTGTTCAGTGGTATGGTAGATGCCGAATACAGGTTGCCACTTTTTACACTGGTATTTCTGTATATGCTCCATACTACCGGTGAGTTGTTTTTATCACCCATCGGGCTGTCAATGGTGACTAAACTGGCACCAAAACAGATGACCGGCATGGTGATGGGGGCCTGGTTCCTCTCCATTGCTGGTGCTAACTATGTAGCTGCTATCCTCGCTGCATTAACTGGTGCTGAACATGGGGAAGGAGGAGCAGAAGCTACGGCCCAGCA
>JACFNS010000450.1 GCA_019454705.1 Taibaiella sp.
CAATATCACCTACAAAAAAGGCGACACCCTGGAACTATACCCGATAACCATAGGCAAACACCCAATACCCGCAGAAATACCCAAAGACAAAATCAATATTATTTACTACAAAGAGGTAAACGGCAAATGGCAAGCTCTGCCGGTAGAAAAAATAACCAAGCTACCAACGATAGCCATGCCCTGACAGACAATAAATATATGAATAAGTATTACATTCTTACAGCGCTTATTTTAACAAGTATTTCCACACAAGCACAACCCTGGCTGGATGAACATCACGGACAGAAAGTGAAACTGCAGGACGTTGTTGATGCATACAAGAGCAGTAAAACTGCAGATCCTGAAAAAATTTCGGACCACGAAATACATTTCGAAAAGAAAGATTATCACTTTAGTCGCTGGTTGTACTATTGGGAAGGACGTACTGACGAACAGGGCTACCTGGTATCGCCCAGAAAACAGTGGGAAGAAGCTGTAAAAGTGAGGGAACAAATTAAGAAAAGGAGAACATCTGCCAAAGGTACTTCAACAGATGTAAACTGGACTTTTCGCGGGCCCGAAAACCCGTTGGCCGGCAACTACGGTTTAGGCCGTATCAATGTCATAGAGTTTCACCCTAAGGATACCAATACTTATATGATAGGTAGCCCTGGCGGTGGCATATGGCGCACTAGCGATGATGGTGATAACTGGGTGCCGTTAAATGACTTCCTCCCCGTTCTTGGCGTATCAGATATTGACTATAACCCGCAAAACCCCAACACCATATATATATGCACCGGCGACCGTAATGCAAGTGACACATACAGCATGGGGGTTTTTAAAAGCACCGATGGAGGTATCACATGGGACACTACGGGCTTACAATATGGTTTTACAGAACAAAAAAAGACGAATGGGTTACTTATAAACCCATTAGATACCAACTCGTTGACACTGGCAACAAGTGCAGGCATATTCAAATCTTATGATGCGGGAGCTACATGGCAATCTCGTCAAACTGCTTTTTTTCAGCAGATTATACAGCATCCGGCTGATACAGCTATTATGTATGCCTATGGTTACACCACATCAGGCACAGGACAATTTTACCGCTCAGATAATGGCGGGTTTTCGTGGCAAATTACCGCAAGCTTCCCAAGTACACGAAGGATTGAGATAGCTGTAACCAAGGCTAACCCGGCTATTGTAAAACTGGTAGCAGCCGGACTTGATTACGGATTGGAAGGCATTTACAATTCAACAGATACAGGAAAGACCTTCGTAAAAATATTTGACGACCAGAACTGTGACAGCAACATCCTTGCAAGTTCATCGCGAGGCAACAGGTGCGGTGGCCAGGGCTGGTACGACCTGACTATACAGATAAGCCCTGTAAACGAGAACCATGTCATTGTGGGTGGTGTTAACACGTGGTTTTCTACAGACGGTGGTGAAAACTGGACCGTAGCTAACCAATGGAACAATACTTTAACCGGTGTAACAATAGTACATGCCGACAAACATTGCCATAAATTTCACCCCATGCAACCCGGTGTTCTTTACGAGTGCAATGATGGCGGCTTATACAAAACCTTATCGCCTATGAGTTCGAATGCCATTTGGCAAAACCTGAGCGAAGGATTAGGCATTACCCAGTTTTATAGAAATGCAGTATCAGACAACGCAGCTTATGTACTAGGCGGTGCGCAGGATAATGGCACAAAAATGCTGACAGGTGGCACATCTAAACAAATGACCGGCGCCGATGGTATGGATTGCCACATCAATCCATCAGACAGTAACATACTCTATACTTCGCAGCAGTATGGAGAGCTCCGCCGCTCTACCAATGGCGGCCAAAACTTTACAGACATACAAAACAACATACCCGGTGACCCTGAGGGCGCATGGATAACACCTTTCCTCATTCATCCAAATGCGAGCAACATACTCTTGGCCGGTTACAATAAATTGTATTATTCTACAGACCAGGGAGACACATGGAATGCGATTTCACCTGATTTCATCAGCAATATGACCAGGATTGCCGTTACATCTCTGGACGATGAATATATTTATACGTTAGCTACGGGTAGCTCTAACAGCACTTTGCGTTACACTACCGATTTTGGAGATAACTGGATTGAACTTACCAGCCTGTCCTCACCACAAAGTAACATCTCTGATATTATGGTTGATCCATACCATAAGGACTCTCTGTGGGTGACATATCGTAATTATACCGGCGACAAAGTGGCTGTCGTAAACATCAAGACCAAGACATGGAGTAAGTTCAATGTGGATTTACCGGAAGTACCGGTTAACTGCATTACTTACGATGCGCAAAACAAGGTATTCTACATCG
>JACFNS010000451.1 GCA_019454705.1 Taibaiella sp.
GGGTTTGATAAAGCCAAGGTCGTATTTGTAGTTTACCCGTATTTTTTCTACAAAGAAGCGCTCCAGCCCGTTAATAACAAGGTATAAGCCAAACAGCTGTAATGGCAGTTTCAACCGGGTACGCAAGGCCCACAGCATAGCAAATAAGAGCATACAGGTAGCAAACTCATATAATGGGGTAGGGAATACGCTAACAGGTAATACAGCGCAATAATTGCCTGTACAGCCTTGTATCAATACGCCGTCATTATTTACGTTGTGGGCATAGTTCATGCCATACAGCCAGTCGGGCAGCCACGATGGGGCGGGGGCATAAATGTGTGGTATAACAGTGATGTCTTTATACACTGCCGAAACTTTGGCTACTACTTCCTGGAATTCGCCCGCAGCAGCGGCTCTTAAGGTGCCGTCAGCATTGGTGATGTATGCGCTATTGAAAATACCCCAGTCGCCATCGCCGGCAAAGTGGCAACCCAGCCTGCCTATACCATATGCCAGTATCAGGCCGGGAGCGGCAGCATCGCACAGGTGTTTGAATGGTATTTGGTGTTTGCGAGAATAGAAGTACAGCGTTATAGTAGCTACAATCAATCCGCCATAAAAGGTAAGGCCGGCAGATGAGAAAAGGCTTCCAATCGGGTCTGCCAGGAACTGTTCCCAGGTTTCAAAAGCATTAAATATTTTCGCACCCGCCATGCCTGTTACCGCCGCTATCAGCAATATTTCCATAGCGCGTTGGTGCGGGTGTGTCAATACTTTACGTTCTTCAGGCTTAGGTAGCTCTTGTTTTTTCTTCTCGCTATATTTCAGGTAGAAAAATAATCCTGCGGCTACTAAGCCTACGAAAAAATTACCTTGTGTTGAGAATATATAACCAAGGGGGTCGGGCGATACCTGTGCGATGTTACCGAATATCCCTCCTACTTTGAAACCAATAATAAAACCTGAAACTATAGCCCATATATACTCGCTCATGGTAGCGGGTTTGCCAACAACTATTGTTGTGACTGTTGGGTGCAGCAAGCCCTGCTGTTCTTTACGTTTTAGCTCCAGCGAGAGCGTCCAGGCAGCGGCCAGGAACGCCAGAGCTACGAAAAAACCGAATGTCTTGAATATGCTCAGCCATTCGGGCATGGCTGCACCGGTCAGGCTTTCTAATAAATGCTGGAAATCAGGATACATAAACTGCGTGTAAAGCTAATAAAGTTGACCGTTTGAACAGCAATAAAATATGACTGTTTAAGAATACCTTAACCTCTCAGGCTATTTGTTCTATGACGGATAGTACAGTTTTTATCATCTGTTCTATGTCAGCTTCCATATTGCGCGATGCGGCGTTGGTCGCCCGGTTGTCTATAACGGTGCTGATAGAACAACAGTTATGGCCCAGTATCTTACCCAGCCCGTACATGGCTGCAGTTTCCATTTCAAAGTTGGTGATACGCAAATCCCTGGTGGTGAAGGTGGACATCGCATCTACCAGGTAAGGGTAGGCGACCTGCGCCCTCAGTACGCGCCCCTGTGGCCCGTAAAAACCGGGACAGGTGACCGTAATGCCGTGTATATAACCGGCTGCAAAATACTTGCGCAACGCTATGGACCCTTCGGCTATATAAGGTAAAATATGGCTACCCGCGAGCCGTGTATGCTGCATAAATTGCTCCATGATAAAGCGTTCATCGGCATTGCTTTCATACCTGTAATACTGCAATAAGTTGTCCATACCGATACCGTAGGCGGATGTAACCATACTACCCAGCGGAACATCTGCATGAAGACTGCCGCAAGTACCCAGCCTGATGATGGACAATGAACGTTTTTGCGGGTTTAGGGTACGGCTGCTGAAATCAATGTTGGCCAAGGCATCCAGTTCATTCAGCACGATATCCATATTATCCGGCCCTATGCCTGTACTTACCACCAGCAGGTCTTTACGGCCTATCCGCCCCTTGTGGCATACAAACTCCCTATGCTTCGATTTATGGGTGATTTTATCAAAGTATTTGGACACTAAGGGCACTCTGTCGGGGTCGCCCACAGTTATTATCGTGTCTGTAAGATGTTCGGGCCGTATGTTCAGGTGATAAATACAACCGCTGGCATTTATCAACAGTTCAGAATCGCCAAAATGGGTGCGTGTATGCATTTGTAATATATGTGTTTGCGCTTGTAAAGAAATGATTTTTTACTACATTTGCAATCCCTCCCAGGGTCACGTGGCCGAGTGGCTAGGCAGAGGTCTGCAAAACCTCGTACAGCGGTTCGAATCCGCTACCGACCTCTTTCCCCGATGAATTTTAGAAGATGAACCCCAGAGGGGAGTTTTAAAATAGGGAGCTTTG
>JACFNS010000452.1 GCA_019454705.1 Taibaiella sp.
GAGGCATATAGCCATGATATACTGAAGCGTTATGAAAATGGCGAACTGACGGGTAACGACAGTGCATACATGGCCGACACTACTAAATATTTTACAGCCGGCAGGAGAGTAGTGTATGGCGGCGGCGGTATCAATCCTGATGTATATGTACCATACGATACGGCAAAAGTCTCTACAGCTATGCTCGACCTGGTGTTCAGCGATAAGGTGAAAACTACGGTGTGGAATTACTATTTCAACAACAGGACGGCACTGAAGGGTTATACCTCTGTTCAGGATTTTGATAAAAAGTTCAGGAGTGAAGTACTGGTAAAAGAATACCTGGCAGGACTGGACAGGCCCAGCAGAAAAGTAGTAGAGATGTTATTGAAAAACGAGCATAACAAACGCTTCTTCTCAAGGCAGATGAAAGCCGTACTGGCTCGTATGTTATACCGCGACGACGGCTACTACAGTATAACATATAAGGACGATGATATGGTGAGAAAAGCCCTGCAATTGCTGGACGAAGCATCATACAACATCATCATATCCAGGTAACTCAATCAGCCATTTTATTTGATGTACATCATCTGCGTCTGCACAGAATGCGCTATGGCCGTTGCTCACCAGCCAGTACCGGCACTGCATAGTATTGTGGTAACTTAGCAGTTGGTGCAGTGTTTTCTCTGACAATGGTATTTCAGGCGCTTTGCACTCAGCCAGCAGCCAGGGTTTGTGTTCACGGTTATATACCACTATATCAAAACGCTTGCTGAGGTTGCCTACCTGTATTTTTTTTTCTACAGCTATGAGCGATGCCGGATATTGCATTACATCTATGAAGTACTGTAGCAGGTACTGGCGCACATGCTCTTCAGGCGTCAATATTACCCATGTTTTCCGCACGGGGTCCCACACATGAGGTTTGCCCTCATCATGTTTCAGCTTCAGCGTAATACCCGAAAAGTCCAGTGACAACATCGTCGTCAAAAGTCAATAAAACTTTCTTAATAATCAACAACTACTTTAGCGGCTCTGTCTTATTATGTATCTTTAATACAAAGCTCCGCCCCGGGCGGATGGAGGTGAATATGAAGACAAAAAGGGAAATAGTGACCAACTGGCTGCCCCGCTACACCGGGCTACCGTTGAAAGACTTCGGTAAATATATATTACTATGCAATTTCAGCTCTTATGTGCAGAAGTTTGCAGAAATACATAAAGTACCCATAGTGGGTGCCGATAAGCCTATGCTTTGCGCTACCGCCGGAGGTATTACTATCATCAACTTTGGTATGGGCAGTGCCACGGCGGCTACTGTTATGGACCTGCTCTCCGCCATCAAGCCTAAAGCGGTTTTATTTCTCGGCAAATGCGGCGGCCTCAAGTTGAAGAATAAAGTGGGCGACCTGATACTGCCCATAGCCGCCATAAGGGGGGAGGGTACGAGCGACGATTATTTTCCTAAAGAAGTACCTGCACTCCCTGCTTTCGCATTGCAAAAGGCGATTTCAACAACCATACGTGAGCACAAACGCGACTATTGGACGGGAACGGTATATACTACCAACCGCCGTGTGTGGGAGCACGATGCCAACTTTAAAAAGAAACTGCAGGTAATGCGTGCTATGGCTGTGGATATGGAAACCGCCACTATTTTTTCAGCCGGGTTTTACAATGAAATTCCAACGGGGGCTTTGCTGCTTATATCAGACCAGCCTATGACGCCGGAAGGTGTGAAAACTGATAAAAGTGATATTACTGTCAACAAAAAGTTTGTGGACATGCACCTGCAGATTGGCATTGATTCGCTGAAGCAGCTGATTAATAAACGCCTTACAGTTAAGCACCTGAAATTCTGATGGCAGATAGTAACACTATATTATCTGTCAGCAACCTGCGTATTTCATTTGGCGGGCAACAAAAGTTTATTGCGGTAGATGATATTAGTTTTTCGATAGAGAAAGGGAGGACACTGGCAATAGTAGGTGAGAGCGGCTCGGGTAAGTCACTAACTGCGCTTTCGCTGATGGGGCTGTTACCGACTAATGCACATGTTTCAGGGAAGATAGAACTCAGGACAAAAGAAGGTGTATTTGATATAAACGAAAATACATCCTGGAATACCATTCGCGGCGAAAAAATGGGGATGGTCTTCCAGGAACCGATGAGTTCGCTTAACCCGGTAATGACTATCGGCAGGCAGTTAACAGAAACAATATTACAGCATCGGCACCTCAATGAAAAGCAGGCAAAAGCATTGGCTATTAACTGGCTGGTTAAGGTGCAACTACCCCAGCCGGAAAAGATATATGAACGCTACCCCCATCAGCTATCGGGCGGTCAGAAACAGCGAGT
>JACFNS010000453.1:0-868 GCA_019454705.1 Taibaiella sp.
GCACAACACGGCTTTTCTTCATTGTACTATCCCCCATCATTACTTCGTCGGCAGCAAATTGAAATTCAAGCCTCACCGTCTCAAAATTACCGTTGTCGTAAAAGTACCTGGAAATCATCACATCCTCTCTGTCTGCAAAGACAAATTTATAGCCGGGTGCTACAGCCATTACCTCTTTGCAAAATCTCATTACAGCATTTTCCGTACTATCCATTACCAGTGTACGCACTTCCGGCAGGAACTCATCCTCCGTTTGCGCTACACACGGTAATGCAAATAATACCAATATACATACAATGATATGCTTCATATATGCTAAAATAGAAAAAGCTATGCGTATTTCACATAGCATAAAGATTCAACACAAATTGCGTTGTCTAAATTAACCTGATACCTTAATGTACCACGGACAGTTTACGGGTCAAATTCATACCATTAGTGCCATGAACACGCAGCAGGTACGTACCAGATGGTATATTATCCACCGGTATTGTTTTACTATAGGCCGTGGCGCCCGTTACCTTATCCATGTAAACTGCCTTGCCAGCCATATCAGCAATAACAATTGAGAAATCCTGACCAGAAGTAATGTTGAAAGAAACATGTAAATTTTCAGAGGCTGGTACAGGATAAACAGTCATTTCTGCATTGTCAGCCGCCAAATTGCTGACATTTGTTGGAAAATATTGCTCATAGTAATACCTGACAATAATGTCATTATCAGCATGTATCCAATTCGATCCATCCCAAGAGTAACTTATTATTTCTTTAGTCACATTATTCTTGTTATAGCTTCTTATTTCTTTGCTTTTATTGACGAAAACACTAAAACTGGCATCCCAGTTTTTGATTACTTTCTCCAGCATAT
>JACFNS010000453.1:878-2338 GCA_019454705.1 Taibaiella sp.
TGTCGTCGGTATCATACACATACCCTTCCTGCAATGTTTTTTTCCACGTACCTGCGTTCCAGACATACTGGGTAGCTGTTGTTATGTTATCTTTCTGGTCGTAGCTATATTCCCATTTTTCCGTATTCACCCACTGGTTATTCACCCATTTTTCCAAAACGTATTCTGTAATATTATCATTGGCATAAGTGTACCCTTTTCGTTCATGATTGCTCCAGCCACTACCCTGTGTCCATGTTTTATCTGCTATCATTATGAGGTTATTATTAGGGTCATACACAAAGTCGATAGTATAAGTACTGGAATTCATCTGAATAATATTATTATTCTGATCATAATTCAGGACCGAATTAATATCATTAGTCCATAAAGTACCATACCAGGTTTGAAGTATAGAAGAATGCATTTTCCCATTATTATCATAGGTATATAAATACCTTTCTGAATTCTTCCAGGCAGATGTTATTGTGTGCCATTTCTTGTAGACCAACTCACTAACCTTATTACCTGTAAAAGATTGAATTCTCTGACGGCTATGTTCATACATGGCCGATATGGTATTAAAGTCGTATGTAGTGCTCAAGTCAAATAATACATGCTCATCATTATTTATATTATCAGGATTGGGTATGCTACCTCTTCCATTACTGTATTGGTATGTTATGGAATCTACAGGCACGAATTTTCCATTTTCGTATTTATGATAAGCCTTAGCTATCATCCGGTGATTTGCCGGTATTATTGCATTAGGATTGTTGCCAAGCCCAAAATGCGGGAAAAGTCCACCAACCGTCGGAGCAGAAGTTACGCTTTCCTGTATTTCGTTTTCACCTGCATATACATGCAATGCTGAAAAAATAAGAGCCGATAAGAGTAATAATTTTCGCATATCAGACGGCTTTAAAAAATTAACAATTATTCCATACTACACATTTCACTATTTATTCTGTTATAAATTTAACAAGAACATTTGTCATAAATTCAAATCCATAAACAATTATGACAAATTTGTGACCACTACATGACAGTTTCCCACCTGAAATGACAAGACTATAACTGTTAATTATAAGGTTACCTCTTCACGGCAAATTCGGCTTTCTCATGAATCCCCCCGCCATCAAGGGTAATAGTGTACGTACCATTAGGCAGTTGAGATACATCCAGGGTTTGCTGGTAAGAGCTTTTGGCTTTTATATCCCATTTACGCTCATCGTTTAACGGAGAGCCTACGATTTTTATGGTAAAGTCCGTTGGTAGTTCATAATCTACATACACATTTACATAAGTACTGGCCTGTGTAGGGTACAGTTTTAAGTGTTGTACAGCTTGCTGCTCAGCTTTCTTTTCGGTTTTGTTATTCTTTTGTTGTGCTAAAACACAATTAGTTGTTACCAACAGGCAACAGGCTAAAATGATAGTCTTCATATCCCGTACATTTTATGTAAATATAATACTTAGCC
>JACFNS010000454.1 GCA_019454705.1 Taibaiella sp.
ATTCTGGGAATACAACCTCAATCCTTGGGATATTGCGGCCGGCTACCTGATAGTGGAAGAGGCCGGGGGGATAATTACTAATTTTGACGGGGACCCCTATGACGTTTATGACAAAGAAACATTGGCCACCAATGGCATCATACATGAGGACATGCTGAAGCTGATAAGAAGTAAAATATAGAGTAAATGGAAGAGCAACAAAGAACCGAAATATCATCGTTGGGAGAATTTGGCCTGATAGACCACCTGACATTAAATAATGAAACCCGCAATGCGGGCACATTGTTATCGGTGGGAGATGACGCGGCTGTAATAGACCAGTTTGGCAGACAATGTGTTATCAGTACCGATATGCTGATTGAAGGAATACACTTTGACCTGATGTACACTCCCTTGAAACATCTGGGGTATAAATCAGTAGTGGTAAACCTGTCTGATATCTGCTCCATGATGGCTACGCCCACGCACATTACCATGAGCCTGGGTATTTCCAACCGCTTTTCAGTAGAGGCACTGGACGAATTTTATGAAGGTGTATATGCAGCTTGCGACCGTTATAATATAGACCTCGTAGGCGGCGATACTACCACGTCTGATAAGGGTTTTGTCATCAGTGTTACAGCTATAGGAGAAGTAGCCCCCGATAAATACGTTACACGTTCGGGTGCTAAGGATGGAGACCTGTTGTGCGTAACCGGCACATTGGGTGGTGCATACCTGGGTCTGCAATTGCTGGAGCGGGAAAAACGTATATTCCTGGAAAGCCCCGACGTTCAGCCCGACCTGCAAAACAGGACACATAATGTAGGCCGCATACTGAAACCTGAAGCAAGGCTGGATATTGTAAGCTGGCTGCAGGAAAAGGGAGTGCAACCAACAGCCATGATTGACATCAGCGATGGCCTGAGCTCTGAAATACTGCATATCTGTAAAAAAAGCGGGGTAGGCTGTGTTTTATACGAGAATAAGATACCCATACATGATGATAGTAGGGAACTGGCCTACGAATTCAATATAGACCCTACAATGTGTGCACTCAACGGCGGAGAGGATTACGAACTTTTATTTACCATACCCCAGGCCGATTATGAGAAGGTGGCAGGACAACCGGATGTGTATATAATAGGGTACATGACCAAGCCCGAAGATGGCACTAAACTGCATACGAAGGGCGGAAATGTACATGACCTGGTGGCACAGGGCTGGAACCCACTGGGCTCAGAAAAAAAATAAGAGGCTATAGTATTACTGAGGATTTTTTGTATTTTGCCATAAATAACGTTTTTAGTCATTATGAAGTTTTGGAAACATTCTCTACTGTCGGCAGGCATGTTTTTGGCCCTTGCCACAACAGTTACTTATACATCTTGCGTTCATGATAGCTGTAAGGCGTTGATGTGCCGTAACGGAGGTACTTGCGCAGACGAGTTCTGCAGGTGTCCTACCGGGTACGAGGGTACACAATGCGAGATTATTTCACGCAATAAGTTTTTAGGCACCTTTACGGGTAAGACACAGGTAAACGGCCAACCTGTTACCGGGGACGCTGCAACTGTAGAGCCCGATTATAAAGTTGAAGGTATTACAGGCCTCAAAGTGACCATTTTATCAAGGACACCTGAAGTAATAACCGGTGTGATAGATGTAACTGGCAAAGAAGTAATAGTGCAGAATACAGATGATAAAAAAGTGACATGGAAAATGGTTGCCGACAACAGGATCGAAATTCTTATTGAAGAAATGAAGAACGGCGAAAAATTTATCACAAATTTTCAGGGTAATAAATAAGTTGATTTTTATAATACTTAGGGCTGCCATATGGCAGCCCTTTTTTTATTCTCCTTTATTGGTTTCCCGTTCTTCTTTCAGTTTGTTAAACCTGCTGCGATTAGCTTCTTCTTCCTGTTCTTCGCGCTCTTTATCCTTATCATAAGCCCTGATGATACTTTTTACCAACCTGTGTCTTACAACGTCAGCTTCGTCCAGTTGTATGTACGCTATACCATCAATATCCCGTAATATCTTTGTTGCCTTTATCAAGCCCGATTTTTGGTTTTTGGGCAGATCAATCTGCGTGAGGTCGCCGGTAATAATGGCCTTGGCAGAGGAGCCGATACGTGTCAGGAACATTTTCAACTGCAGGTTGGTCGCGTTTTGCGCCTCGTCCAGTATGATAAAAGCATTGTCCAGTGTTCGGCCGCGCATATAGGCCAGCGGAGCTATTTCTATTATCCTGTTAGCCATATAATAATTGAGCTTGTCCGATGGTATCATATCATCTAATGCATCGTAGAGTGGCCTGAGGTATGGG
>JACFNS010000455.1 GCA_019454705.1 Taibaiella sp.
CAAGGAAGTAGACGAACGTTATCATGTAGCTAAGGCTACTGATGCAGCTTGCCGCTACCTGAAAGAGGCTTATGCCAAATTCGGCTCATGGACGGCTGCTGCTGCTTCTTACAACTGTGGCATGGCAGGCTATGAGCGAAGGGCATCAGACCAGTATCAGCGTAATTATTATGATGTATTGCTGCCCGAAGAAACAATGCGTTACGTGTTCCGCATAGTAGCATACAAGCATATTTTGAGCAACCCTGAAGAACTGGGCTTTAATATTATGGAATATGAGCAGTACAGGCCCATTGCTACCCGGCCCATAACTGTAACACAGTCGGTAAGCGACCTGGCGGCATTTGCCATGCAGAATGGAACTAACTACAGGATGCTGAAAACATTGAACCCCTGGTTGCGCGAAAACTCATTGACGATAAGTGCAGGTAATTCTTATGTGATAGAATTGCCCGCCAATAGGTAAGGAAGCATAATACTACTACAGCTTGAGGATATTGCGTGCCATACTGCCCTTAATGCTGACGGCTATTATAGTTTATTGGTTGAACAGGCCCATAGGCAGTAATCCCGCCATAGGCAGGTTGTTGGATCCCGTTAATGGTTTCAGGGCAAATGCAGAGCCGGTTGATAAAGATTTCAATACAACCTTATCGTTTAACGGGTTGAAGGGTAACGTAGAGGTATGGTTTGATGAGCGTATGGTGCCACATATTACAGCTGGCAATGATTACGACCTGTACTTTACACAAGGATATATTCATGCATACTTCCGCCTGTGGCAGATGGACCTGCAGACAAGGGCAGCAGGGGGGCGTATCAGCGAGCTACTGGGAGAAAAGGCTTTGAAATTTGACAGGGAGCAGCGGCGCAAAGGCATGGTGTACGGTGCTGAAAACTCGCTCCGCGCCATGGAAGCTGACCCGCGCACCAAGACCGCATTGGACGGTTACAGGGATGGCATCAACAGCTATATAGCTTCATTAGCAGAAAAGGATTACCCAATGGAGTATAAGCTGATGAGCTTTGCACCTGAAAAGTGGGAGAATATCAAAACAGCCCTGTTGCTGATGTACATGGCTGATGACCTGACGGGTAAGGTACAGGATATCCCGTTGACCTATTATCTCAGTCATTTACTAACTGCTGAGGAGTTGGAGTTGTTCTTTCCTGATAAGGTGGAGGGCAGTACACCTGTAATTCCGGGCGGAACGAAGTTCGCACCTGCTACTATAACTGTGCCGCCAGCACCCCAGGGGGATACATGGGTGAAATTGCCCGTGATAGACACACAACACAAAGAAACAGGAAAAGGCAGCAACAATTGGGTACTATCGGGGCAAAGAACAAAAAGCGGAAATCCAATATTATGCAATGACCCGCACCTGTCACTCAACCTGCCGGCGTTATGGTTCGAAATGCAATTGACTGCACCGGGAGTAAATGTATATGGGGCAACACTGCCCGGCGCACCGGGTGTAGTCATCGGCTTCAACGATAATATCTCTTGGGGTTTTACCAACAACTACCGCGATGTAAAAGATTATTATGCAATAGATGTGATAGATAAAGGCCATTACCGTTTCAACGGTGTGCCCAAAGCATTTGCAAAAAGAGTAGAGGTAATTAAGGTAAAAGGAAAGCCCGATGTAAATGATACAGTAAACTACACTGTACATGGGCCCGTGATATATGATAATAGCTTTGCGGGCCCGGCGGGTCTTTCTGTTCCGCTTGCTATGAAGTGGATGGCGCATATGGAGAGTAATGAATTGCTGAGCCTCTACTTGCTGAACAGGGCGCACAACTACGAGGCATTTACTGAAGCTATCGGCTATTTCCTTTGTCCGGCGCAGAATTTCATCTATGCTGATAAGAAAGGGAATATTGCTTTATGGGGACAGGGACAATATGTGAACAAATGGAAAGGGCAGGGCAAATATGTGATGCCCGGCTACGATAGCAGTACATTGTGGGGTGCATTAATTCCTGTTAGTGAAAACCCGCATGCGTACAACCCTATGCAGGGCTATTTATCATCTGCCAATCAAAACGTAGCTGACAGCAGCTATCCTTATTGGTTCAATGGCGACTTTAGTGAGTTACGTGCATGGCGTATCAATGAGGTGCTGGATACTATGCATAGTGCAACAGTTAATGATATGTTCCGCCTCCAAAACGATGAACATTCTGTACTGGCAAGAAAAATCACTCCTTACATGGTGAGTGTTATTGCTGCAAACGGTGTGCAGGATGAGTATTTGAATGAACTGAAGAAATGGAATTATAACTATGAAGCTGAGAGTA
>JACFNS010000456.1 GCA_019454705.1 Taibaiella sp.
ACCGTTGCCCACAAATGCGAAAATCACCGCATTGGTGTGCACGGGCCTTACACGGCCAAAAGTGGTTTCGGCTGTACTAAAATTTAGCGCCGGGAATACCAGCTGAAGTGCAGCCCAAAGGCCAAAGAGCATCCCAGCCAGCCCCCAAATAATAGTGGCATAGGCAAACCACTTTACGATTTTGTTGTCGTAAAAGAACTTATCCAGTGCAACTGAACTGTGCGTACTTACTTGTTCCGAAGCGTTACTCATTGATTATACCGTTTAGATTTTTTCTTTATTTGTTTGCGGAGTTTCATTATCGTGCAGCATTCTCATAGCGGAGCCTTGCTGGTCTTCAAACTGGTTGGAACGTACACTCCATATAAAGGCCAACAAAAAGAAAGCCGCTACGGCTATACTTGCCAGGACCAGGAGATATAATGCGCTCATCAGTTTTTGTTAAAATTTTGACAATCAAAAGTATTATCGGCTATCATGACACGGTATGACCTTACTCAACCTGAAAGATGATAATAGTCATGTTTTTGTCACAGGCTGTTGCACATACAGCTTATAGCGCCTTGCCATCAGGCTGCTGAGGCCCGTTGTTATCAAAACAATAGTGATGGTACTGGCCGGCATCAGGATGGCCGCTATCAACGGACTCATAAGCCCCTGCATGGAAATAGCCAGTCCCACTATATTGTACATGATAGAAATAACGAAAGTGAAATTGATAATACGCCTGCCGGATTGTGCCAGTTTGAGTAAGCCGGGCAACCAGGCAAAACGTTTTGCATCAAGAATGGCATCGCAGGAGGGGGTGAAGTTATTGACATCGCTGGCAAGAGTAATCCCGACATTACTCTGTTGCAAAGCGCCGGCATCATTCAATCCGTCACCAATCATCAGCACTTTATCACCTTTTGCCTGTAAAGCAGCTATGTAATTTAATTTATCTACCGGCTGCTGCCTGAACAGCAAATTGCCCTTATCGCCGAATAAACCCTCCAGAGCTTGTTTTTGCCTGTCGTTATCGCCTGAAAGCAAAGACAATTTATAATTACTATCCAGTTCCTTCATCACTTCAGGCATTGCTTGCCTGAATTTTGGTGTGATATAAAATGCAGCCAGCTTATCATTTATCCTGATATAACAAGCGGCATTATCTGTATCAGCGCCATTGGTGTTACTTACAAAGCGGGATGAACCGATATATATATAATTATCCCCTGACAGGGCCTTGATGCCCTTACCCGTGAATTCTTTCCATTCTTCCAGTTGCACTTTATCCCTACTGCCCATATAAGTCACTATGGCCTTGCTGTACGGGTGGCTGCTGGATATGGCGGTTGTGTAAATGGCATCTTTCTCCTCTTCGGTAAATGCATCTCCCCTCAAGTCATAGTCGCTTGCATCTTCGGTAAGTGTACCGGTTTTGTCAAACACGACATGGTTGATATATCCCATTTGTTCAATAACAAAAGCATCGCGGATATACAACCCGCCATTGCTGAGGAGGCGTAATAAATTGCCATGCGTAAACGTAACCGCCAGCAGCAAGGCACAGGGGCAGGCTATAATGAGCATGGCAGTAATAGCGGGCATTATAACTGAGGGATTGACGAAAGCCCAATAAGTAGCTGTAAGTGCAACAAGGCCCAGGAGTACGATTGTAAAATATTTGCTGAGCAGGTGAATGATACTGTCCCGCCTGTTTTGCTCTACCTTGTTTTTGCTGAAAGCGGTATGGTTCCACAAAGAAGTAAGATAGCTGGAAGCTACGGGCTTAATGAGCTGTACTGTCAGTTTCTCGCCTGTTTGCCTGCCGCCAGCATATATAGTTTTCCCTACTTCTACAGTCACGGGTTCGCTTTCGCCGGTTACGAAGCTATAGTCGATACGCGCCCTGCCATCTACCACCACAGCATCGGCAGGCACTATTTCGTCATTGTGCAGTTCCACTACGTCCTTCTCTTTCAGGTCCTGCAGGTGGCGGCTTATCACGCCTTCGGGTGTCACCACATTTACCGCTATGGGGAAGTAGGCTTTGTAATCTCTATGGAAAGAAATGGACTGGAATGTCCTATCCTGCACAATACGGCCCGCCAGCATAAAGAATACTATGCCGGACATACTGTCCAGGAAACCCGCACCGGTGCCTGTGCCTATCTCGTATATACTGCGTGCGAAAGTAATGAGCAATGCAAGGGCTATGGGCGCATCAATATTCAGTGTCTTTTGCTTTAACCCTGCCCAGGCATTAGTAAAAAATTCGGATGCGCTGTAAAAAAATACAGGCAATGCCAATACCAGGTTCA
>JACFNS010000457.1 GCA_019454705.1 Taibaiella sp.
AAAATATACAAAGCAATACGAAAGTAAACTCCTACTTCTTTTTATTCCTCCGCCCCCACCAGATGAGGAAACCCGTTACGGGCATAGATGCAATAATTAAGCTTCCGAAGAAGGCGAGTATTTTACCCGGCAGCCTTAATATCGCACCTACATGTATGTCGTAATTCATACGCATAAGCTTACGCCCATCGGTTGCCTCTTCAAACCTTCCCCACACATGGTCAACGCTCAATTCCTTCAGGCTGTATTGGTCAAAATAGCGATAATCTGCTTTCCAGTAAGTGCCGGGGTCAGGGTTAATATTTACAGCTATTGAAGAAGTCTCTGTTTCAGGGGTGTGTACTTCTATTGCGCCACCAACTGGTACATCATATTGCAGCATATACCACACCCTGTCCATTGCAGGCATTGTGTCAACAACCTTTACCTTGCTTGTTGAGGTGGGTTCCGCATATTCTACCCATTTTTCACCACCCGTTATTGTAGTATAATATGCTTTGGAAAACCATTCAAAACCCCATACCAACCCTGTAATAGCGAATATGATAGCCATCCACGAAACATAAAAGCCAAGCACGTTATGCAGATCATAATTCTTACGTCTCCAGCGTGCAGTCCATTTTATGCTGAACCTTTGTTTCCTGCCGTTTTTGTTTCGGGGCCACCAAAGTATAATACCGCTGACAACCAGTACCAAGAAAATCAATGTTGCCGATGCAACTACAGTATGCCCTATTTCATCGGGCAGCCACAAGTAATAGTGGCCGTTGAGTACCACTCTGAAAAAATCTTTGAATTCGTCTTTTACCTTCAGCACATGCCCCGTATAGGGATTAATATATACGAAGTAATAATAGTCATCTACATCGCTGTAGAAGATAACCTGTACGGAATGTCCGGCCGGGTTATACATTACCGCATGCACGTGCTTGCCCGGCAGCTCTTTTTCCGCTATTTCTTTTAATACCGATGGCGGCAGTTTTTCCTCTTGTTGTTCTTCAACAAAAAGGTAAGGCCTTGTGAGTGTTTTAATCTCATCTTGAAAAGCGTAAATGCAGCCCGTAAGCGCGACAATAAACACCACCAGCCCGGACGATAGTCCGAGCCAGAGGTGTAATTTGCCTATGAGTTTCCTGAACGTCATTAGAATTTATACCCAATGGTCAGGCGATAGTTACGGGGGGCTTCTGTCTGCCAGTAGTATGCAGACAGCCATTGATAGTAAGAGCCGCTGTACAGGTATTCATCCAGCAGGTTGAATACATTGAAATTTACGTACATCTTACTGCCTTCCCAGGACAGGCCAGCATCCACTTTATAGTAGTCGTCCAAGGTTTTCGTCGGGTCGGGAGAAGGTTCCCAGTAGGTAGCCCTGCCACCCAGCCAGGTACCGCCTGCAGATACACCGAAACCTTTTAACGCACCGATCTGCGCCCTATACGTAAACCATGCATTGGCAGTATGTTTGGCGAAGCCCGGCACTATGTCGCCTTCCTTCAGTGTTGTAATGCCTTCAGCTACCTTCAGCACTTTGGCATCAGTAAAGGCATAGTTGGCTACCAGGTTGATGTTTTTAGTAATATAACCTCTCAGGTCAAACTCAATACCCTGGGCAACTTTCTGTCCCAGTTCTATGCTCAAGCCAGACGTAGGTGCGCTGTTGGGGTCTGCTATCAGTTCGTTGTTCTTCAGTATGCGATATACCGATGCTGTAGTTACCCATCTGCCGTTATCCCATTCCTTTTTAACACCCAGTTCCATGTTATTACCTGTTATAGGCTGTACTTCGCCACCATTGACCAATATACCTGTTTGTGGTATAAATGCCTGATCGTACAATGTGTACACGCTACTGGTTTTATCCAGCGATACGCTAAGGCCTGCACGGGGTGTAAAGTGTTGGGCAGTTTGTGGTTTCCCACCGTAATTAGACTGTTTTAAATCTGTAAACCTGCCTGCTAAAGTCAGCCTTACCCTGTCTTCAAAAAAGCCCAATTCATCCTGGATATACACCGAAGTATATCTTTGGTCTATATTGCCTCCCGCGGCAGTTGCGCGCTGTGCCAGCGGGGTTTCCCTGTCAAACTTCGGATAACCATTGGCTGGCGCCGACACTTCCGGTGTTACCGGGTTTAGTGGGGTGTGAGCAGAATCAAGAACGTGAGATTGGCCCCAGTCTGCCAGGTACTCTTTGTTGGCCATGTCAAGGCCTGCTAATATTTTATGTTTTACAGGCCCTGTCGTTACTTCGCCATTTACAAAAGCCTGCGCCATGGTCATCCTGCTACG
>JACFNS010000458.1 GCA_019454705.1 Taibaiella sp.
AGCAGTTTTGCCGGGTCGAAATTGCCCTGCAAAGTAACCTTGTAGTTGGTCATCTGGCGGGCCTTCTTAGGTTCTATACACCAGTCTATACCTATTCCATCTGCGCCTGAGTCTGCCAATGCGGGCAATGCATACCAACTTCCTTTGGGAAATAATATTACAGGCACTTCTTTGTCTATACCCTGTACAATCTGCTCCAGGTATGGCTGCGCGAATATTTTAAAATCAGCAGGGCTTAGCAAACCACTCCAACTATCAAATACCTGCACCACATCCGCACCTGCTGTTATCTGTGCTTTCAGGTAGGCGATAGTGGCATCTGTTATTTTTTGCAAGAGCTTATGGGCCAGCTCCGGCTGTGTAAAACAAAATTGCTTGGCCACATCAAAAGTTTTGCTGCCCTTACCCTCTACCATATAGCATAATATCGTCCATGGGGCACCTGCAAAACCAATAAGCGGCACACGTCCGTTCAGTTCTTTTTTGGTCAGGCTGATGGCATCGCACACGTATTGCAGCCTGTCTGCAGCTCCATCCACTGTTAAAGCATCAATATCTTTTTCCGTCTTAATTACCTGTGGCAGAACCGGGCCTTTTGATTCAATCATTTGCACCTCAACGCCCAGCGCCTGCGGAATTACCAGTATGTCTGAAAAAATGATAGCCGCGTCCACACCGATCTGGTCAATAGGCTGCAAAGTTATTTCACAGGCCAGTTCAGGTGTTTGTACCCGGGTAAAGAAGTCATATTTCGCTTTCAGTTTCAGGTAATCCGGCAAATACCTGCCTGCCTGCCGCATCATCCACACGGGTGGGCGTGTCACTGTTTCCCCTCTCAGGGCGTTTATTAGTAAATGAGAGTTGCTTTCGTTCATTATATCTTGATTATGTCTGCTTATGTTTATAATAATTGATAATAGTCTGCACCAGTGTATTGATATCCGGTTTGGGGCTTATCACTGTTTCATTCATAAAATTGCTGAGTGTCTTTGCAGTTGTTGCACCTATGGTGAAAAAAGTCACGTCGTCTGTTGTTGAGTTTTCCATGAAGAAACTGCTGACTCCGCTGGGGCTATAGAAGATAATACCATCATAATAGCGATTTATTTTTACAGGCGTTAGTATTGTTTCGTACACAACTATTTCAGTAAGTTGTACGCCCGCTTTACGCATGTACGCAGGCAAATCATCCATCCGCAGGTTGCCGCAAAAAAAGTATAATGGCCCGTTGATATTATCTGCTATTATCTTTTCAGCAAGTGTTGTTGCATCGGGTGCCTTACCAATAATGCGGACACCGGGCAATTGCTCTTTAACAGCAGCCGTAGTTTTGCCCTCCATGCAGTACACATTCCACAATGGTTGTTTATCCTCCAGGCTATCTGCAACAGCATATACTGCATTTGCGCTGGTAAACACGACAGTATTCTCTGTGGTTGCTATCTGCCTGATAAGTGCTCCATCGCTTTCATTATCGCGGGCTATCGTTTGTATGAAGTTTACTCTATCTATAACAATGCCGTTTTCGTCGGCCAACGCTACATATTGCGGGTCCAACTCCTTCGTAGATAATATGTGTATTTGCTGTTCAGGCATTACGCAGGGATTGTACAATAGCCGATCCTGTTTCACTCTTCAATATCCTGTGAGCAGCTTCTATACCCATATTCTTACAGTCATGTACAGGTAGCTGCATTGCTACTTCTTCCTTTTGTATTCCGTCCGGACTTAAGATATTACCTTTAAAATCCACTACCCTATCAGTAATCCGGGCCAGTGCTGCTATCGGCACAGAGCAGCCGCCCATCAGTGTTCTTAAAAAATCACGTTCAATACTTGTACATATATCTGTATCCGTATCATTCAGGCGTGCGCAGGCGTCCCTGCTTACTTTGTCATCTTCGTTGCAAACACAAACTACAGCACCTTGTCCCGGTGCCGGCAGCATCCAGTCCAGCTCAATAGCGTCAGCAGGTTTCAGGCCGGTTCGTTCCAGTCCTGCAGTGGCAAATATGGCTCCGTGCCATTCATTGTCTTTTACTTTCTGCAATCGGGTATTTACGTTACCCCTAAGGTTGGTAATAGTGTGATGTGGGTAGCGGTGCAGAAACTGCGCCCTTCTGCGTGTGCTGCTCGTAGCTATAACTGATTTTACATGGCCATCATTCAGAAATTCAGTACCATTTTTTGCTACCAGTGTATCCGTATATGCCCCCCTTTTGAGTACAGCGGCCTTATATAAACCCATTGCAGGTTGGGTAGGAACGTCTTTTAATGAATGCACTG
>JACFNS010000459.1 GCA_019454705.1 Taibaiella sp.
TCACCTAAAAAGTAGTCTCAGATGAGCCCTGCATGAGACTGGACAGCCTGCCCGCGAAGGAATCAGGGCCGAAGGTAGTCATAGTGGCCACCATCATGCCGCGGGCGCCGCTTCCACTCAGCGGACGTATCAAAGCTGTGGGCAGCGCATCAACAAATGCAGTATCCATGCCTGTAGCAACAAACATATGTTTCATGCCATTGATGACGATGTCAAAAGCGCCACTGGTACGCAACAGGCTGATGGCTACCAGCATACCCACCAGGTAGGGGATAATTTTAACAGCTGTTTCAAAACCACCTTTCGCACCACCTACAAAAGCATCGAAAATGTCAATCTTCTTGTACACGGCGCCCAACACTATAGCAATAAAAATAAAGAGTATAAGGCCGTTGCTGAGTACACCGGAGAAACTCTGCACACCATCGAGCGTAAGTGATGTGACATACACAACCAATAAAGCTATAACAGATGATATTCCCAGTATCCATGCCAGTATTACGGGTTGAAAAAGGTTAATTTTTTGCTTGAAAGAAACCATAATCATTGCCGCCATGGTGGCCATGAATGTGGCTATCATGCAGGGTATAAAAATATCAGTGGGATTGGCGGCACCCATGGACGAGCGGATGGCGATAATGCTGACGGGTATTAATGTAAGCCCTGACGCGTGCAGGCACAGGAACATTATCTGCGCGTTAGAGGCTGTTTCTTTATTGGGATTAATTTCCTGCAGGCTTTCCATGGCTTTCAGTCCGAATGGTGTGGCGGCATTATCCAGTCCCAGCAGGTTGGCAGAGAAATTCATCATCATATGCCCGAAAGCGGGGTGCCCTTTTGGCACTTCAGGGAACAATCTTGAAAAGAACGGGCCGATAATTCTTGACAACAAATTGATACCACCCGCACGCTCTGCAATGCCCATCAGTCCCATGAACAATGCCATGATACCAATCAGCCCGATACAGATATTTACAGCTACTTTGCAGGTTTCTATTATACCATCGTTGTGTTTGTGCAAAGTTTTATTTACACCCTCGTATGATATAACACTGACCCCCGGGTACGATGCGAGATATGACTGCGCTTCAATGTTGTTGCTGTTGTCGGTTATCAGCACCTCCGGTGTATGTGCACTATCTGCAGGAGTATAACCATAGCCCTGTATGCGTTTTTCGAAAGCTTCTTTCGAACCTGATATTTTCGCGTCGGGGCTACCTGCTACTATATAATAAATGGTTGCATATTCGTCAGACGACTTGCCTGTCACCATTTTATTGAAGACTTCCTTATCATCGTAGAAAGTGAACTTAACGCCCGCCATAGCAATAGCGACGATAATAAACGCAGCCCAGATTCTGCTTAATGCCATACTGAAAGGATTAAGTTTTGAAGGTAAAAAACTTAACCGTCAAAAAGGAATATTACCGCTTATATCAGGTGGTTTGCTTATTGATGACCTGCGGCAGGTCAGGTGCCTCATAGGTTTCCATTTTATCCAGCAACTCGGGCAGCGAGTCGCTAAACATGAGTATGCTGCGTGCACATTCTCCCAGGAAGCCTTCCTGCACCATAGTGGTATTCAGCGCTTTCAATGCATCGTAGTAGCCATTGATATTCAGCAGTCCGATAGGTTTTGTATGCATTCCCAACTGGCCCCAGGTAAGCATTTCAAACATTTCATCCATAGTACCCCAACCGCCGGGTAAGACCAATATCGCATCACACCGCTCGTACATAACCAGCTTGCGTTGGTGCATAGTGCTTACTACTACCATGTCTGTCAGGCTTTCATGCATCAGTTCTTTATTCCTCAGGAAGTCCGGTATTACACCTGTTATCTGGCCATTATTGTTCAATACCCCATCAGCTACCGCACCCATCAGGCCTATCTTAGCACCACCATATATAACATGCAACCCCCTTTCCGCCAACATCCTGCCTGTTTCGTAAGCCTGTTCCCGGTACAATTCATTATAACCATCTCCTGAACCACAATAAACTGCAATGCTTTTCATATATGTCACTACATTGGTATGACTTCAAAATTACGGGTAAATACGCCAAGTAGTTTTTAAAAATTTACTATAAAGCTATAATTAACTTTTTAAGGCATAAAAAAGCCCCGTATGTACGGGGCCTTTGAAATTGTTGATTTGCTAAGTTTTACTGTACTACCAGTTTACGCATCAGTTTCACACCCTCAGCCTGCAGCTCTACAAAGTAAACTCCTGCGGGCTGGTTTGTCATATCCAACTCCTGGTAGA
>JACFNS010000460.1 GCA_019454705.1 Taibaiella sp.
CCATCGCTATGGGATTGCCGCTCAAAGTACCCGCCTGGTAAACATTACCTACAGGAGCTACCATTTCCATGATTTCTTTTTTTCCGCCAAACGCACCTACCGGCAAACCACCTCCTATTACTTTTCCAAAAGTCACTAGGTCGGCATGTATTTTATACAATTCCTGGGCTCCACCCGGTGCCAGCCTGAAACCTGTCATTACCTCGTCAAATATTAATACAATGCCTTCTCTGTCACATATATCGCGTAGCCCTTGCAGGAAAGCTTCCTGTGGTGGTATGCAGCCCATATTGCCTGCAACGGGCTCCAGTATCAATGCTGCTATTTCATTTTTGTTGGCCGCTACTTTTTCTTCCACAGCCTGCAAGCTGTTGTAAGGCACGGTGAGCGTATCGGCAGAAATATGCTCGGGCACACCAGGTACATTCTGTATGTTAAATGTCGCCACACCACTGCCGGCCTTTACTAAAAAAGCATCAGCGTGACCGTGATAGCAACCTTCAAATTTGATGATTTTATTCCTGCCCGTATAGCCGCGTGCTACGCGTACAGCGCTCATGCAAGCTTCTGTCCCGCTGTTCACCATTCTCACCATATCCAGTCCCGGCACCATAGCTTTTATCAGTTCCGCCATTTTCACTTCCTGTTCAGTCGGCGCACCGAAACTTGTTGACCTCGCTGCTGTTTCCTGTATCGCAGCTATTACCGGCTCGTAAGCATGGCCTAATATCATCGGTCCCCAGGAGTTGATGTAATCAATGTATTTATTGCCATCAGCATCGTAGAGATAAGCCCCTTTGGCATGGTCAATAAACAATGGAGTTCCTCCCACACCTTTAAAAGCACGAACAGGCGAATTCACCCCACCCGGTATGCTTTTCTGCGCACGTTCAAACAACTTTTTACTCAGCTCCGTATTCATATTATTTCTTCTTTACGATATTAACCTTACTGCTTCTCTTGCGTAATAGGTAGCTATAATGTCTGCGCCGGCCCTTTTTATTGCGGTAAGCGATTCTACAATAGCCAGTTCTTCATTCAGCCAGCCATTGGCTGCTGCTGCTTTTATCATCGCATATTCGCCGCTTACATGGTATGCGCTCACGGGTATATCCACAGCATTTTTTACTTCCCTGATGATGTCGAGGTATGCCATGGCTGGTTTTACCATCACAATGTCTGCTCCTTCTTCAACATCCATCAACACCTCTTTTACGGCTTCTGTCCTGTTGGCAAAATCCATCTGGTATGTTTTCTTATCGCCGAAGCCCGGTGCGCTGTCCAGTGCATCCCTGAAAGGGCCATAGAAACAGGAAGCATATTTGGCACTATAGCTCATAATGCCTGTATGTGTATAGCCGGATTGCTCCAAAGCATCCCTGATTGCCAATATACGGCCATCCATCATATCACTTGGAGCTACGAAATCGGCACCCGCCTGTGCGTGGCTCACGCTCATAGCAGCCAATACCTCTACGGTTGCATCGTTTACTATGGTGTTGTTTTCCACTATGCCATCGTGCCCGTATGACGAGAAGGGGTCTAAGGCAACATCAGTCATCACCAACATATCCGGGCAGGCATCTTTTATAGCTTTAATGCTGCGTTGCATCAATCCGTTAGGGTTTAAAGCCTCTGTACCTTTGTTGTCCTTTAGTTCATCTTTACATTTTATAAACAACAAAACAGATTTCAGCCCCATCTGCCAGAGTTCCTTTACTTCATTAATGGTAAGGTCGAGGCTCATCCTGTAATAACCGGGCATAGAAGGAATTTCCTCTTTTACGTCCGCCCCTTCTATTATAAAAAGCGGGACTATAAAATCAGACGGGGTAATGATAGTTTCGGCCACCAATGAACGTATGGCTGCACTGGTGCGGAGTATCCTGTTTCTTCTTAATAAATGCATATCTGTCTGATTTTACATGTTTACCCAATCCTGCGGCTCCAGGTGTTGCACCAACTCTGCTTCCGGGCTACCCGGTTGAGGGTGATAATCATAATACCACCTGGCCCGGGGCGGCAGGCTCATTAATATGCTTTCCGTTCTGCCATTCGTTTTCAGGCCGAAAAGCGTACCTCTGTCATGCACCAAGTTAAACTCAGTATACCTGCCCCTGCGTATTTCCTGCCATTCTTTTTCACGTTCACCATATTCCAGGTACATCCTTCTTTCCACTATCGGCAGGTATGCAGGCAGAAAAGCATTGCCATTGGCTACCTGGAAGTTAAAGTGCCAGTTTTCATCGTGTTCCTTATCAG
>JACFNS010000461.1:0-1971 GCA_019454705.1 Taibaiella sp.
CGCTAAACTGATACACAATGACTGATATCAAGTACCTCTGGAATTTACGCACCCCCACTCCCGACAATCCATTACGTGTACTTTTAAGCGCCTGCCTTACCGGCGTGCTTTGCGGATACGACGGTACAGCCAACGGCGAATACCCATCAGCCCTGAAGTTACTGGGATACGACACTATCAGGATATATAAATTCTGCCCCGAAGATTATTCATTTGGCACACCCAGAGAGATGTGTGATATACATGGTGGCACTGGCATGGACGTTCTGGAGGGTAAGGCCAGGGTATTAACGGAAAACGGCACCGACTGGACGGAAGGTATGATACGAGCCTCTGAACGCATGCTGGAAATAGCCCGTGAGCATGATATAGAATTAGCGGTATTAATGGACATCAGTGCGGCATGCGGCAGCCAGGTGATATACGATGGCAACCGTTTTGCCGAAGAGAAGAAATACCAGATAGGTGCAGGGGTGTGTGCAGCGCAATTGATGCGCAATGGCTTTAAAATCATCAGCCAGCGTGACTATGCCAGCCTGGAGGTTTTATATTCAAAAATCGACCCGAGGCACAATATCAATCCCGAGGCAATAGACCACCACCAAATAGCCTGGTATAAAGAGTATTTCGGGGTGTAAAATGTAAAGGCAAAGACATTTTAACCATTTACCTTATTAACCAATCCGCCTTTTGCCTAAATTCGCACCCATGTCTATAGTTGTCAGCAACCTGTTAATAATATATCCTTCAGCCTGAAGAAAGGTGAGGTGGTTGGTTTCCTGGGGCCCAACGGTGCCGGCAAGTCCACTACCATGAAGATGATAACCACCTACCTGCCCCCCACCGGCGGTACGGCCAGCGTGTGCGGCTTTGATGTGGTGCAACAACCTATGGAAGTACGCAAGAAGCTGGGTTACCTGCCTGAGGCCAATCCCCTGTATTTTGATATGTACGTGCGTGAATACCTGGAGATGAGCGCGGGCATACACGGCATCAGCAAGCCCAAACAACGCATAGAAGAAATGGTAGCCCTGACGGGCCTGGGTAAGGAAGCCCATAAAAAAATAGGCATGCTGAGTAAGGGGTACAAACAACGTACCGGGCTGGCGCAGGCTATGCTGCACGACCCCGAAGTGCTGATACTGGACGAACCCACATCGGGCCTGGACCCCATACAGATAGTGGAGATACGCGACCTGATAACCCGTATAGGTAAAGAGAAAACCGTATTACTATCCACACACATCATGCAGGAAGTAGAGGCTATGTGCAGCAGGGTTATCATCATCAGCAGCGGCAATATTGTGGCAGATGACAGCCTGGACAACCTGCGCAAGGGCAACCGGAGCCTGGAGGATGTGTTCCGCAGCGTGGCTGGCGGCGGAGTACCTGCATAAAAAAGCCCGCCCTTTTGGGGCAGGCTCTGTTCAATTTTTATCTTATCGGCTTAGAACCGCTCCAATCCGCTAAAGAAGAAATCACCTTCTATTTTAGCGTTCTCGTCGCTATCAGAACCATGCACGGCGTTTTCGCCTATTGACTTTGCATACATCTTACGGATGGTACCTTCAGCCGCGTCAGCGGGGTTGGTAGCACCTATCAGCTTACGGAAATCTTCTACCGCATTATCTTTTTCCAGTATTGCCGCTACTATGGAGCCACTACTCATAAATTCAGTCAGCTCGCCATAAAAAGGGCGCGCGCTATGCACTGCATAAAATTGGCCTGCTTGCTCTATGCTCAGTTTGGTATACTTCATGGCAACTATTCTGAAACCTGCGTTGTTTATCATTTGCAGGATGTTGCCGATATTGCCCGCAGCTACTGCATCGGGCTTAATCATCGTAAATGTACGGTTTGACATTGCTCTTTCGTGTTTTAATTTTTACTAAGACGGCGCAAAAGTAGGGTTTATTTATGATTTGAACATGAATTGCTGTGATAGATGGTACAGGTTGTGTACTTTTGCCA
>JACFNS010000461.1:1981-2259 GCA_019454705.1 Taibaiella sp.
CTTTGCTGGAAACACCTAAAAACATCTTCATCACCACTCACCACAAACCCGATGGTGATGCCATAGGCAGCATGCTTGCCCTGTATCATTATCTTACTAAAAAGGGGCACCACGTAACACCGGTTACCCCCGGAGAGCTACCTGAATTCCTGATGTGGATACCCGGTGTAAGGCAACTGCTGAATTATGAAGCAGAACCGGACGCAGTTAAAGCAGCACTTCAACAGGCCGACTATATTTTCGGGCTGGATTTTAATGACTTTTCCCGCACCAAGCAC
>JACFNS010000462.1 GCA_019454705.1 Taibaiella sp.
GTGCTCAGGTATATACACCTCCAGCGTATCACGCATAATACAATTGCTACGGCCTACTGTCTGAACTATGAAGGTGGTAGACTTAGGTACATATGCCAGAGGCTGCGCTATGGTACTATCTGACAAATACTCACCCTGGTTCCATGAAATTACAAAGTCAAGTGGATCAGCCTCGCAAAATGTAAAGCTAAATGCAGGCCTTGCTTGCACTGCTTCCACATCAGGGCGTTTATCAATACCACAAACGCTAGCCTCAGTCGGGCCATTTCCTTTTAAAACCAATCCCGACACATACGTAGTAGGGACGAAGTTTAGTACAGGTGGTGAGGAAGTAACACCGCAACCGGTATCTACGGTAGCATTATCACTATAACAGATCTGAATAATCAGATTTTTGGTTGTATCCCAGTTGTATGGCGTACTGAAAGTGAACGTATGCACACCATCGGGGAAAGTGACAATCGGGGTTGAGTAAACCTGTGTCATACCAAAGTTTTCAAAACCATCCGAATTATTCAGTTCGTCCTTATCAGTGCATTTAATAAATATTCTGAAGTTACTATACTCGTATGTTGGAGTAGTTGTACCCTTTGTTTCAAAAGATAGGCTGCGCATTGTGGCTGAATAAATTTCCGATTCTTCCATATCCTTTTTGCGAACCAAATATTGCATACGCGACGTACGAATATTGTTGTACATGATCGGAGTGACACGGCCTACTGTATCGTACACCAGGTTGCCAAATATAGATGACCCGTACACAGCTTTTGTATCAGGGTTATTGCACAACGTAGGATTACCCAATCCGCAAGAAACATTATTTTTCGGAGGACGGCCATCTAATAATGCTTCCAGTTGCAAGTAGCCCGGCGTACACATTACCAATGCATTTTGAGGATTAGTAGGATTTTTAGGCGTAATGCTAACTTTATTAGTTTCATCAATAAAAACAGTAACTGTATCGGCAGCTTTACATGTACCTGTAAGGTCAGCAGTAGTCACAGTGTAACTGGTAGTTACACTCGGCATTACCCTTGGATTATGTATCGTATCATTACTAATGGCAGTAGCAGGACCACCGTTTACCGTCCATTTCAACCTCAGAAAATCTGCGTCTCTAACGAATAGCTGTATTGAGTCAGGATTGACCTCGCAAATAGGTTGATCTGGCCCTGCATCAATACCGTTAACTACCCTAATCAATATAACTCTATAGTTGGTAAGTACAATTGGCTGCCAAACCACACATGTAGAATCTTTAGACTCAATTACTAAAGAATGGTCGCCTATGTGAGATTGAGTAGGTGTCCAAGTAAAGGTGCCGGTTACGTTGTTCGTTCCTTGCCCGGATACCGTAAAATTTGAGCCAGGCAACAGGCTTGTGTTAGCATACATATACACATTATGTGTTGTACTGTCGGTATATGAATTGACATCAAACTTCATATCGCTACCGGGACAAACGTAATACACATCTCCTTGCGATGGTGTTTTAATCACTGTAGAATTTTCAATTGAAGTGACTATCTGTGATGTAGAATCTATACCGGGCGGTGGCGCTGTACACGGCAAAACCGATACTTGCACGTCGCGATATATATAACTTAACAATGTGCCTGATCCACGCTCATAATCTTCGGCCCTGAATCCCAACACATAAAAACCTTGCATACTCGGCGTAAAAGTAGCAGCACCTGTAATAGGGTTCAGCTTATAGGGGTTTCCGGCAGCAGAACCTATGGGATCGTTTACACTATACCCTACATTATAGGCGCATTGCTGACCCACCATATTTACCCCTCCAAAATTTGCCGAATAAGGGATTTGCTGATACACATATATAGAATCTCCATTAAGATCGAAAGGTGCATTCAGGTATGTTGTTGGCTGGTTGACACACAAATAAGGAAGCGGGTTACTTAAAAATCTCGGTGTACTGTTGTTATATTTTGTAACATTATTCAGACCTGCTTCGACATATATCAACCCACAGTTTGCAAGGTTACTATTATTACGCCCACCATTAGACCAATAGAAACGCCAGTCAGTTTGCGCATTAGGCAATGTTACCTGCCCAATATATCTACGCACACGGAATGCAGGGAAGCGATTGGCTGTAGCTAATTGTCTGCAACTATTACTGTCTGCAAATGCCGCACAAAGCTGGTGAGAGGTGTCCGGCGCATTATTTGGATTAACGCTGGTATGAACAACCGGAATATTATCTGCAGAATCGGGGCTGCCCTGAGCAGCCA
>JACFNS010000463.1 GCA_019454705.1 Taibaiella sp.
TCGAATACAAAGCAAGCGAATTGTTGAGTTTCCTCTTGTATTCAACAAGCCCGAATAATTCATAGTTTATATTCTTCGTTATGTCAACCCTGGGTTGAAGTGATACAAACAAATCCTTACCGGGGTAGGTGTATTGCACTCCTAAGCTTGGTTTAAATTTCACCGCGGTGCTGTAGAATATTCCCCCGATGACAGAAAACCTTTTGTGAACCCTGTACTTTATATATCCCTGGTTCATCAACTCGTCAGGTAGCGCTGTACTTTCAGTTTTGCTCCTGTACCTGATTATAGAACTGGCTATATGCATCAGTCCCCATTTTGAATCAGGCGCTATTTGTTTTGATATAGCGTGTTGATAAAGAAGATATTTGTTACCTGCCATAATTTCGGCGGGTTGTGCCTGTGCATCCATTACTATACACAGCATTATGATTCCAATCGCATTTTTCATTGTTTTTTGCTGCGAAGGTGGGCAAGGTTACACTTTACAGAAATGAACTGCTTCAACTTATTAGCTGCAGTTGTACAAGTTGAACTGGTTCAATTTTATTTATTGTTCCCGACTATTTATAGCATTATTCCCGTTACTGACTTTTGCATTTATTAAACTAAAAAAGTTATAAAATGGATATTCAAACAACTTTAAGTAAGACGAATGCAGTCGGCAACTTATTTCTGAGATTGGCCCTGGCAGGTGTTATTCTGCCTCATGGCGCACAATTATTATTAGGCTCTTTTAATGGGCCGGGATTTACAAATGCAATGAGTTATTTTGTAGAGGTGGAGGGCTTACCTTCATTGGTAGGTTTTATGGTTATATTCCTCCAGTTCTTTGGCTCATTGTTTATTTTGTTTGGTTTCGCAACCCGGTTCATGGCATTGGGTATGGCAGGTTTGTTTGTCGGCATGATTGTTACCAGTCACTTGCAATACGGCTTTTTTATGAACTGGTATGGCACCCAAAAAGGAGAAGGGTACGAATATCATTTGCTGGTAATCGGTATGGCAATGAGCCTTGTTTTAACAGGGGCGGGCAGGCTATCATTAGATGCATTGATTACCAGAAAGTTGATACCGGAGCATAAAATTGCTTATAAGAGAATGTAAAGCAAAAAATAAATATAGATACCATGACTGTTGATCACATATCTGTAGTTAAAGATTTATACCGAAAATTTGCGCTGAAGGATTACGAATGCATCAGGGCTATTTTTTCAGAGAAAATAGAGTGGAACCAGATGGAAGGTTTTCCGGGTGGTGGCAGATATGTCGGTGCAGATGATATTTTCAGGAATGTGTTTAATGGTTTTAAAGACAATTGGACATCATGGAAAGCGGAAGTTGAAGAATGGTTAGATGCAGGGAACGAGGTTGTGGCAATAGGATATTACTATGGTGTGCATAAGGAGACGGGAAAAGAGTTTAAAGCAGCATTTGCGCACAGGTATGTGCTGGATAACGGCAGGATAATAAGGTTTGACCAATACACGGACACTCATATTATAGCCGAAGCGATGGCCACCGAGTGAGTGCAGATTATCATAAAAAAGCCGCTTCAATTGAAGCGGCTTTTCTGTATAAAATTCTCAGTTTAAATATGCTGCTTAAAATATTCCAGCGTGCGTTTCAAACCTTCGCTGCGGTCCACCTTTGGTTCCCAGCCTAATATTTCTTTGGCCTTGGTTATGTCCGGGCGGCGTTGCTTGGGGTCGTCTTTTGGCAGCGGTTCGTAAACTATTTTTACATCCTTATTGCCTACCAGTTCCACCACTTCTTCCGCAAATTCTTTCAACGTTATCTCAGCCGGGTTGCCAATGTTCACAGGCAGATAATAATCAGACATCAGCAGTCGGTAGATGCCTTCTACCAGGTCATCAACATAACAGAATGAACGTGTCTGAGAACCATCGCCAAATACCGTCACATCTTCGCCACGCAACGCCTGGCTCATAAATGTTGGCAACGCACGGCCATCATCCAGCCTCATGCGTGGGCCGTAGGTGTTGAAGATGCGTATCATCCTCGTTTCCACACCATGGAAGTTATGATACGCCATGGTAATGCTCTCTAAGAAACGTTTTGCCTCGTCATACACACCGCGGGGGCCTATCGGGTTCACATTACCCCAATACTCTTCCACTTGCGGGTGTACCATAGGGTCGCCATACACTTCCGATGTAGAAGCTACCAGGATGCGTGCCTTTTTGGCCAATGCCACACCCAGTACGTTATGTGTACCCAGTGCGCCCACCT
>JACFNS010000464.1 GCA_019454705.1 Taibaiella sp.
TAAAAACCAGCACCCTGAAGTGTACCAGAACATCATATTCAAAAAGTATGCAAACAGCAATATAGACCAGACTTTTAACGATTATTCTGAGTATGTGTTTGCCAATACATTCCTGCTGGATACTACCAGGTTCAATGCATTTATGGCGAATCCGAACCTGGACGATATGCTGGAAGACCCTGCATTGAGGTATGCGCTTAGCTTTGCCCGCAACTACAAAGAAGTGTACCAACCTAAAATTGAAAAGTACACTGAAGGCAAAGAGGCACTGAAGAAGAAGTACATACGAGGCCTGATGGAAATGAAGAAGAACGAGCTCTTCTACCCGGATGCCAACTCAACCATGCGTGTAACTTATGGACAGGTATTGAGCTACAGCCCGCAGGATGCAGTTCATTTTGACTACTATACTACATTGGATGGTTTTGTAGATAAGTACAAGCCAGGCGATGATGAGTTTGATGCTCCGCAAGAGTTACTGGACCTGCACAAGAAGAAAGACTACGGCAAATATGCTGATGAGCAAGGCCAGCTGCGTACCTGCTTCATAACCACTAATGACATTACCGGCGGTAACTCGGGCAGCCCCATTATCAACGGAAAAGGTGAATGGGTAGGTATAGCTTTTGACGGCAACTGGGAAGCCATGAGCGGTGATATAGCTTTTGACAAAAAGTATAAGAGAACTATCTGCACTGATGCCCGTTTCATCTTCTGGATAATTGAGAAGATGGGTAAGGCCCATAACCTGATAGAAGAGGTAGAACTGCGTAAATAGATTGAAGAACTGAATGTTTTCCAAGCGGCGTTGTTTACAGCGCCGCTTTTTTATTGTTAGATTTGAGCTGTCATGAAAGAAAGAGTTATCAGTAAAGAAGTGGTTTTTGAGGACTACTTCAAAATAGAGAAGTGGATATACCAATATGAGAAAGAGAACGGTGAGCTGACAGAACCTGTTGACCGGATGGCATTTAAACGTCCTGATAGTGCGGCTGTGATTGTGTTTAATACAGATACCCGCAAAGTGCTGCTGGTGAAGCAATTCAGGCACTGCACCTATGAGAAAGGGCCCGGATGGATAATAGAAACCGTAGCGGGCGGAATAGATGAAGGGGAAACTATCGAGGACGCTGCACGCAGGGAGGCTATTGAAGAAATTGGATATGCCATACATGGCCTTGAGAAGATATCTACCTTCTATGCCTCGCCGGGCTGCTCCAGCGAGCGAATGATTGTCTTTTATGGTGAAGTGACCAATGCAGACAAAGTAGCTGACGGTGGTGGGGAAGAACATGAGAGCGAATTTGTCTTCACCGTAGAATATACGCTGGACGAGATAGCCGCAGCAATAGCCAACGATGAAATCAACGATGCCAAGACGGTGATTGGCTGCAACTATGTGCTGAAAAAGTTCGGGTATTAAGACAATACCTTTTCCAATTCAATAAATGTGTCTGATGGTAGATTACCCTTCCACAATACATCGAATATGGCCGTGGCTATGGGTATCTCAATACCGTATTTCGCAGACAGGTGCTGCATGCCCCTTGCCGCATAATAACCCTCCGCCACCATATTCATCTCCAGTATCGCGTTCTTTACCGAATAGCCCTTGCCCAACATAGTGCCCAACATACGGTTGCGGCTATGCAGCGAGTAGCAGGTGACTAATAAATCGCCGAGGTAGGCGCTGGTATGAAAATCGGGTCGCTCGTTAGATGGATGCACTTTTTCAAAATGCGCCTGAAGGTAGCGGTGCATCTCGCGGTAGCAGTTGGTGATGTACACACTCAGGAAGTTATCGCCATAGTCCAGCGCATGGGCCATACCCGCGCCAACAGCATATATGTTTTTGAGCACGGCGGCGTATTGCACACCCCATATATCGTGGTTGG
The DNA here is from genome assembly GCA_019454705.1 of Taibaiella sp. Taxonomy (GTDB): domain Bacteria; phylum Bacteroidota; class Bacteroidia; order Chitinophagales; family Chitinophagaceae; genus UBA5543. Next base: position 1,896 of record JACFNS010000464.1, read on the forward strand.
TAGTAGTATAAATATAGGTATTGCGGAAAGCATCTGCAATGCTGCTTGTAAGCGTATCATTCAAGCCTGCGAAAGTAAGGTAAGAAATGCGTTCATAGGCTACTTCTTCTGCATGGCATGGGCCGGTTACAGCTACGTACCTGTCCAGGTCGAATGATGGCAGGTTTGCCAGGTAGTCGTTCAGTAGCAAGTTGCTATCGGGCAAAACGCCTTTGATAGCCGATACGATATTCTTTCCTGTCCAAAGACCGGCATCTACACTTTCTATTACTCCCTGCGCATAAGCAGATGGCACGCATACAATCACTGTATCGCATTTGGCTAATACTTCCTCCAGGTTGTTAGTAGGCATAA
>JACFNS010000465.1 GCA_019454705.1 Taibaiella sp.
ATTCTTGATGCCATATCTTACCAGCCTGTCTATGTTATGCTCCAGTATGGGTTTATCACCTACGTACAGCATGGGCTTGGGCGTATCAGCCGTTAAGGGCATCAGGCGCTGGCCGCGGCCACCCGCCATGATGAATACATCGGCCGGAACTATAGATTGTATCTCCGACAGATTGAGGATTTTCACCACTTTCCTGCTCCTGTCAATTATCGGTACCTCATGTTGTTGAAATCGGTTTTATGCAGTTCATCCTGGTACACAAACAGCGGGTCGGGCTGCAGGTAATCGGTAAGCGGGTTGTCAAAAGTGAGCCCTTTGATGAAACCCCTGCGCAGGTCACCATCTGTCAGTGAACCTACCAGGTGTTCCTGTTCATCCACCACTATCAGGATGGTGTTTTTCTTCAGGTCGTTCAGTTTTATCAGCGCGTCGCGCACTGTTTCGTAGCTGTAGAGAATGTGTTTTTTGTCTGTGTTGTTCATAGTATTGCTTTTTCCTTATCCTTATACCATGCAAAGTATTATCTATGTAACTGTATAGGATGAAAATATCTATACGATAACATCAGAACAACAGGGTAATAACAAACAGTTTACAATTTGGGAAGCCCCGGGTTAGCTGTCTTTTATGTATCCCCGCAGTGGCGGGGCAGGTGTTTTGACTCGTTATTTGTCTCGTTGAGGCCGTTATCGTTAAGTTTGTATCGTTCTGTATCGTTTTGTATCGCCGCAGGGGTATCAGCCTGAAATTTTTCTGCTACCCGGGGGAATGACTGTACAACCGGGGGCGGGGCGACAGTATCGCCGTCCTCTTGCTCTTCTTCTTTCTGCTGCGCACCCTCGCCGGCATAGTAGCCGGTTTCTGCCAACTGCTCATCGGCAAATTTTTTCAACTCGCGCCATTCGTCATATTTGCGCATCTGCTCCTCTTCCATCCTTTTGATATCTTCGTTGGTAGGGATGTAATCCAGTACCCGCTCACCTTTTTCTGCGTACTCCTTTGCCTTTCGCGGATTGTCGTGTACCATCTTAGCGCGCAGGCCGGGGTAGTAGTCGGGGCCGTAGCGCAGATTGCAAAACTCCTCCATAGTAAATGTAGACTCCGGCGGCGTCCAGGTTTTGGGGGTTACGGCAACCGGTTCATCAGCAGGCTGCCCCTTGCGGGCGTACCAATCATTGGCCAGCTTAGTATCGGCCTCTATGGCGCGTATAATCATAAATGGCGGCATATCGGTTTCCACCATTTCCAGCCTGTCTTTTACGCGGTAGTATTTTTTAATTTTCAATTCTCCGGCTATGATGGCGCGCAGCTGTTTGCGCTTCAGCAGCATGGTGGCATATTCCTGCTCAGCCAGCCGTTGTTCTTTTTCATGATAGCGGTTAACGGCTTCCTGCTGGGTGGCGGCGAGCCGTTCGCTGATGTACTGCCTGACATCGGGATGGTTGACCAGCCTGCGGGCGGCAATTTTGAGGGCCTCGCCTGTGGCGTGGGGGTAGGCGGCTTTGTAGGCTTTGTCCTTGTCGCCCGTGAGGATATAGTGGTGGGCGAAGAGTTCGTGTTCTATTTTCATAATGATAGCTTTTGCGCCCGCTATTTGGGTAGCGGACGGGTTTTACTTGATGCAATACAAATATAGCAATTTTATACGAAAATGGCAAAAAATTATCCATTTTGTGTGTCCTGCACGAGTTGACCCCTCCACCAACAAGTTGGGGACACGGTAAAGCCCCGGGACGGGGACTTGTGTTGTCTGGACTTCTGCACTTTGCAGATAAGTAAAGGTTACAGCGGACGCTGTATTTATCATGGGTCAGAAGCGGGACGCTTCGACCAGTTTTTTTTTCTTTACGTCATTGCGAGCGAGTAACGCCCGTGGCGTTATGAGCGCGGCAACTTTTCTCAGCGAAGCTAATCTCACCCAAACGTGGGGCTATTCATTGCGTAGTGTGTCCGTCGCGTGGCAAGATTATCTCGTTCATGATGTCTTTAATTTGCCTCAATGATTGCTTCGCAGTTGCTTCATTCGTATCCCGCCGTTTGTGGGATACTACTTCGCAATGACGCGAGTGGGGAAATGGGCTATATGTAGAGAGTTACGGCCGGAAACTACTGGGGATATTCACCACACGGTCTTCCAGCCATTCGGCGTTGGTCAGGTCGCCGCACCGGCAGTGGCTGAACATGGGGAGTTTATTCATCAGCCGCCAGATGGGGCGTGTCATTACTCCGCTGTTATTGGTTGCTT
>JACFNS010000466.1 GCA_019454705.1 Taibaiella sp.
ATCTTCCAGCGGCACTACTTTTATCACTTTTACCGGTTTGCCGTTTATCACATCCTTGCCCGCATCTATAACAGTTGCCTCCCCTGTGGGGAACATACTGTTCAATGTGAGGCTTACATTATTCTTAGGCAAGATGGACACCCCCCCCTGCCTTTCCAGTTTCATTTTATCGGGAGCTTTAAAATACAGCTTCCCATCCAGCGGTGGCACTTTCATGAATGATATATCTATTTTCACTCTCACGTCTGCCACGTAGTCTTTTATTCCATCCAGCCTGGACCTTAATTTATCAAAGAGAATTGCCGCACTATCCACCTGGGCGTGCGCGGCTAAATGCATGCTGCCGAGCAAAACTGACAATACTACTACCCTAACCATACTCTTCATGACTGTATATCTTTTTTCTTAAACACAATTATCGTTGCCGCAATAAAGAGCACGATATATACTACCAGTACAATCACAGATTGCAAGATAGCCTCATAGGGTACAGGGGTATCAAAAAAACCTTTCCATGCTATCATGTGTGTAGTAAACAACCATGGTTTCACTATGTTGAACAATGGCACCTCCAGGTTAGAGAATATCGTCAACACCACAATAATGCCCATCGTGCCGATGATGGGGCCAATAGAATTGTCGCCAAATACCGAGAGGAAAACTGACAAAGCCGCTACTGTAGTCATGGCCAGTGCAGCAAAGCCAAATGCCAGCATGTAGCGCCACATAATATCATTTTCCAACAACATCACAAAGGCATCACTCTTCAGGTTAATCATATCACCCGTACCAAACAAGAGTATGGAAAAACCCAGCCCTACAATGGCCAGCCATACCAGTAACAGCAGCGCATAAACAATGCTTGCAACAAATTTCACCAGCACTACATTTGTTCGCGAAACAGGCTTAGTAAGTAACAACCTCAACGTACCCATATTAGCCTCTCCGGCCAGGGCATCGCCCGCTACGAGCGCCACCAGCAAGGGTATATGTATCAGCAGTGATTGCAACACTATATACGTTACGAGGTAGCCATTCAGAATATTACCGCCTATATCAAACTGCTCTCCAACACCTGCCATGGCAAATGAGACAAAAGTTTTTCCATCTACATACATAGCCAGTTGTATGAGGAAAGTAACCGCAGTCATTATCAGGAAGCTGATATAGGTGCGCGGCCTCCGGAATATTTTATACAGCTCCAGCCCCAGCATCTTCTTCGTTTGTTAGTGATAAAAAATATTCTTCCAATGAGTGCCTGGCCCTTATTTCCAACACATGCACTTTTTCTTCTACCAGGTATTTATTAAGGGTGGGCATTTTGCGCGGGTGCATGCGGAACAGTAGTGTGGATGAATTTCCTCCTTCAGCTATATATTGCCCCCAGCCTGTAGCTGCCAGCTTATCTGTGATACCGTCATCAGGCAATATAAGTACTTCAAATATGGTTTCGTTGGGGTTCAGCAACTCACTTACCTTACCATCCACCAGCTTCTTTCCCTTGTGGAGTATCATCATATTCGTAGCAACCTGCTCTATTTCGTACAATAGGTGAGATGAAATGAGAATGGTTTTGCCCATATGTGTACCTAACGTTCTTATCAGTTCGCGCATTTCGGCTATTCCCTGCGGGTCCAGGCCATTGGTAGGTTCGTCCAGTATCAACAGTTCGGGGTCGTGAACCAGCGCTATAGCTATACCCAGCCTTTGTTTCATACCCTGCGAATACGCCCTCACCTTGTCGTGCTCCCTGCCTTGCAAACCTACCAGCTCTATCACCTCGTGCATGCGTTCTTTAGTAATGTGCTTATTGCTCAGCCGGGCGAATATCCTGAGATTATCCCACGCGGACAGGTATTTATACATATCCGGCCTCTCCACTATCGCACCTATTTGCTGCAGGGCCTGCTTCCTGTTGCGGTTAAAGGGTTCGCCATTGATTAATACCTCCCCTGCAGTAGGATGAATCAAACCCAGGAGCATCCTTATAGTTGTGCTTTTCCCGGCGCCATTCGGCCCCAAAAAACCATAAATCTGACCCCTGCCTATAGCAAACGACAAATCATCTACAGCGGTAAAACCATCAAACTTTTTAGTCAGCCCCTTTACTTCTGCTATATGCTCCGACACGATTTACAATTAATGATTACAAAGTAACAAGAACACTGCCATATTCATGTTTGTAAATGTTAACGATAAAATAAATTATATTTATACATAGCAGGCTATAATTGTTCCTGTTT
>JACFNS010000467.1 GCA_019454705.1 Taibaiella sp.
GTCTATGCCATCCTGGGTACAGCGGGTTATTTCATCGGGTATAATTATAACAAATACACAGAATACCGCCAGGCATATATATATGCCATTGACGGGGATATTGGCACAAAGAACAAGTTAAGCGAATCTTATGATGCCCAGTCTTTGCAGAGACTGCAGAATAATTACAAGAAAGACCTTGACATCATTGTACTGCTTACATCGGTAGGGTACGCTTTGCAAATAATGGATGCAGTAGCCTCCGCACACCTCAAGAACTTTGATGTATCCAGGGATATATCCATGCAGGTGAAGCCAATGGTACAAAACAACTTTGTAGGCATGGGGCTGGTCATGAACTTTAAATAACCACAATTCAGTTTGCCGCTTTTTTTCACGGGGTATTGGTTTAATTTTGCATTATGCTTCAAAGCAAACCAAAAGAAGACACATACCTGCATAAGGGGCTGAGGAAACAATTAATAGAAACACTCAGGGTAAAGGGAATAAAGGATGAACGTGTACTGGATGCCATCAACGCCATACCCCGCCACTTCTTTTTAGACCCCGCTTTCGAGCGTATTGCCTACGAAGACCGCGCTTTCCCCATCAGTGCCGGGCAAACTATATCGCAACCCTATACCGTAGCCTACCAGACAGAACTGCTGCAAATAAAGAAGTTTGACAAAGTGCTGGAAGTAGGCACGGGCAGCTTATATCAATCCTGCGTACTGGCGGAATTGGGTGCGACTGTATATACTATTGAGCGGCAAAAGGAACTCTACAACGAATCAGGCAAATTCTTTCTGCTGAAGAAGTACCCCAATATCAAACGCTTTTATGGCGACGGCTACGAGGGCCTCCCCGGCTATGCGCCTTTTGACAAAATCATCATCACTGCTGCGGCACCATACATACCTGAGAAACTACTGGAACAGCTCAAACCCGGCGGTATTATGGTAGCTCCCATAGGCGAAGGTGTGGGACAGAAAATGACACGCATTACCAAAGATGCAGCAGGAAACATCCACAAAGAAGAATTAGGCGACTTCAGCTTTGTGCCCATGCTGCAGGGGAAGAATAATCATTAAGGAAGTTACTTTTCTAAAAGGCTCAACAGCTTCTGTATAAATTCGTCCTTTATTTTCAACTGCTGTGACAATTCTTCTATTAAGCGTTCATTGAGACTGCTTTGCGCATGAGTGGTCATATGCTCATTGATTTGGAGATTCATCACTATGGGTGTGGGGCTTTTAATGTCATCTATTGAAACACCCAATACATTAGCTATGCTTTCCAACAGAGGGTCATCCATCTTTACTTTGTTATCTTTCTCGATTTTGGAATAAGTGTTTTGGGCTATACCAAGTTTCTTTGAAACATACTCATGGGTGTAACCTCTGGCTAATCTGATGATAGCAATTTTGGAACCATACATGGTGTGGTGATTTGATTAAAATGTAAAATAAATAGTTTTTATGATATTTTATCACGTTTAATCCCTGAGTATTAGAAATTGAAGTGGGTTATTTACATTATTGTTTAACCAAAAATCATGATTATGAAAAAAACTGCATTAATCACTTCGCTATTATTTCTCTGCGTTACAACTACTACGCTTTTTTACGCTTGTACAAAAAATAGTGATTCATTGGCCTCAAATGACAATGTAGATACCCATAGTTTAGGATACGTTATTGGCAATGGTACTGACCCTTGTCCCCCTGGTATGCATCCAGTCTACACATATTCATATGACGGATTTAATTTCCATCGACCCAAACACGATTGTGACCATGGTTTCTGGTTTTGTTTCATAGGTGGAGGCTGGAGTATGGATTGCGTAATGAATTATTCTAGCCTAGCATATATTGATAGGACAACTGCACACATTTGGGGTGCTTTCACAATGGTCGGAAAATTTGAAATGCATTTCCCTTCTGATTTATTAACAGACCCAAACTATACCGAGGAAGATTTGGAGAATTTAAACGTAGATGATGCATGGGAAATTTATGACGACGGGAATGGGAATAGTTATGTAATGGTTGAAGGCGACTACCCAGTATCCATAGATGCGAATGGAGACCTGGTAGCAACTGTAGATGTGGTTACGATAACAGAATAAGCTTAAATATATTTTAGAACTACCTTTTTAAGATGGGCAAACAATTTTGCCCATCTTGTATTTTGATAGTATATTGTGTAAGATGAAAATATCACCATACATACTAGTTACCGTCATGCTGCTCGTGACTT
>JACFNS010000468.1:0-552 GCA_019454705.1 Taibaiella sp.
TCATCATCACCGGTACAGTTAGTAGCAACACCAATATTGCCCCAAGTGTGATACAAATTTAGTATATGCCCTATTTCGTGTGGTATTGTTTTGTTGCTGAGCATGCTACCGGCACTGGTAATGATACCATCAGTATAAGGGAATGCGGCAGCTGAACTGGGGAAAACAGCGTATGCTGCTACAACACCGTTAGATATCCCCCTGCCTATAGCACGTATTGTCCAGATGTTCAGGTAAGACGCAGGATCCCATTGGTCAAATTTAGCCTGGTCATCACCACCAGCAGTCAGGTAAGACCTACGGCGAGTAATACCCTTGGTAGGACGGCCCTGCGGATCTTTAGTTGCCAGGTGAAACATCATTTTAGGGTTACCAATATATGGTTTGAAAGGAGCTATGACCTCACTCGTGTCAGAGTTTCTTTTCAAATAGACCTCGTTAATCTGATCTATCAATCGATATATATCATCGTCAGACACATAATCAACATTACCATAATCGTGCACCACATGTACTACAACTGGTATGTGTAGCGTGTCATTATCACCAAAC
>JACFNS010000468.1:562-2230 GCA_019454705.1 Taibaiella sp.
GTACCTTTTCCCCTCGCTCTGTCCAATTGCATAGCTTTAACGCCATCTTCAATAAAGCTCTTCAATTGCTCTTCATATGCCGCAATTTCGGGAAAAGATTGCTTGTAAGATTCGTTGGCTTCCGTTGTAGCACAGGGGTGTTGAACGGTCTGTGCATGAACAGCACCAAACACCATCAGCACAACAGGTAACAATGAAAATACTTTTCTTATCATGTTAAAAATTATTGTATAAATCAGTTTAAAACAATGGTTCCAAAGATAGCTATTCCCGTTAAAAAAATGCAAAGTTTTTGTCACGATAATCTGTTTTTTGTGTCACAAATTAGAAACAACAGGTAGTTTTGACTATTCTGTGGCAGTATGGCTTTGCCGATATATTACTCAGAAACGGGCTTTGAATATAATTTATGTTTAATAACCCCCCATTTGTGCAACCTATGTATCAACGATACCCTCAGCACCCCCAGCCCATATTGCACGCTCCTGGAAAAGTTAATACTGGATGCTTCTTCAAAGTATTTTGTCGGGCAGGTCACCTCACCTATTTCGTATCCATTCATGAATATTTGGGATATCATCTCGTTATCAAAGACGAAATCGTCACTATTATGACTAAAATTGATAGAATGTATGACATCTGAAGAAAAAGCCCTGTAACCTGTATGATATTCGCTAAGTTTCTGGCCGATTAACACATTTTCAAACAAAGTTAGCGCACGGTTGGCAATGTATTTATAAAGTGGCATTCCACCCTTCAAGGCGCCTTTGCCTAATATACGCGAGCCGAATGCCACAGGGTACACTTCGTAAGCAATGACGGATGCAAGCGCATGTATAAGCTTTGGGGTATATTGATAATCCGGATGCAACATTATAACTATGTCTGCACCCAACTCCACAGCCTTGGCATAACAGGTTTTCTGGTTGCCGCCGTAGCCTTTGTTCACCTCATGCTTTATTATGTGCTTAATACCAATCGACCTGGCTACGTCTACTGTATTATCAGGACTATTGTCATCTACAAGCACCACATCGTCTACTATGTCGAAAGGGATCTCGTTATAAGTACGTTCCATAGTCATAGCAGCCTTGTAGGCTGGCAATACAACTATTATTTTCTTACCGTTCAGCATACGTATAATAGCACCCCAAATAGCAATAATAAAGAATCATTGCCCTGAATGGATGCGGCAAAGGTAAATTATACACCTGTATTTATCAGTGATTAGTACTTATTTCTCAGGTTCGCCGGGCTGCTTGGTTATTACGATAGTTTCAGTTTCGCAGCCTCCAAGGTCAACGCTATATTCTTTGGTGTATGGAGTAGCAACATACCCCGTATCCTGAACAATTTTTATAGCATAATGCCCCGTAAATCCCGAATGATCGTAAGTGCTTTGTTTTTCCTGGGTTTTCACCAACTTATCATTAAGATACAGGCTGTAAGGGTATACCGAATTGTTAATAAATTTTATAGTACCCATTGCGCAGGAGTCTGTCTTTGTTTCTGTTTTGGTACAGCCCACTGCCAACAGCAGAGAAAATAATCCAAGATTCAACGCTCTTTTCATGAATGGCATTTTATGAATAACGGTAAAAATATCATTCTTTTATGAGAAATAATAGTGCCCTGGCTTTTTTGAATACCGCATAAATTATAATGTCC
>JACFNS010000469.1 GCA_019454705.1 Taibaiella sp.
AAAAGGAAAACAATCTTATTGAAAACGCAACAAAATACAACAACTTAGTGCAGCGTTCTCGTTGCAACTTTTATACAACAATTCACAACAATTTACAATAACAGGGTTTGTTACCGGCCACCTCGTTTCCCCAACTCTATCACCTCGCAGTTGCTTATCCGTGCGCCGTCTATTATAAATCTAACAATAGTGCGCACCTTGTGCCAGCCATGATTGCCGGCAGCGCCGGGATTAATATGCAGGCAGCTCAGCTTATCATCGTGCATAATCTTCAGGATATGCGAGTGTCCTGTTATAAACAGCTTCGGCGGATGTTGTATCATTTCCTGTTTTATAGCCGTGGCATAATGGCCGGGGTAACCTCCTATATGTGTCATCAGCACTTCTACCCCCTCGCAAAACCACCTGAGTTTTTCTGGAAATTCCGCCCTTATCTCATGCCCGTCTATATTGCCATATACCCCTTTTAAAAGTTTAAAGCCCTGCAGGCGTTCTATCAGCTCCCTATTACCAAAGTCGCCGGCATGCCACACTTCATCACAATCTTTAAAGTATTTGAACACAGCTTCATCCAGGTAACCATGCGTGTCTGATATCAGGCCTATTCTCTTCATTGTGAGTAAAGATAACAGTCGCTTTAACAATTGCGAGTTGAGTACGTCCTTAATTTTGCACATATTTACCAAGTGTACGTGAAACAATTATTTGCAGCCGTATTGGCTATTTTACTACTTGCGGGTTGCAGTGAAGAACAAGAAGAACGCTCGCCGGAGGTGCTGCTTGAAAAAATGGAACAGGACTACCTGGGGCAGATAGCACGCCTCGGCATACTCGACCTGTACCAAGAGGTGAAATGGCGATTATACTGCAACCACTGCGATGTGCCTGTAAAGAACTGCATGGGCAGGGAGCTGCGTGGTGTCACCTATGGCATGTTGGACCTCAAAGTCTTTTACCTGAAGTACGAAAACGGCAAAGGCGAACTGGCATATACGTTCATCTACGACAACTCCCTGCAATGTTCGCTGGAGGAAGTACCTGGTAATAAAATACATGGTATTGGCTTTGTAAAAGACGGCATCAAACCACTCTACTACATCAGCGCGGGCGAGGCAGGACACATAAGCATTAAATGCGATACCATGGCGGATATATCTGAATGCCCCACGCGCATGATTAACCCTGACCAGCCTGTGGTGCGTAAATTCCTGCTGAAGAACAGGAACAAACTAAACCCTTGGTTTCATATGCAGGCGGTAAAACGTGGTTTCCTTCCTGAAGATTAAAGTATAGGCAATGCTCTGCCTGTGATAATATATACCAACCTGATGGATAAAACGTGCAACTGTGTTTTGCTGTGGGCATTACGCTCTATATAATATATAGTGTCGGTCAATTCCTTTACCATACTGTTGATAGTTTCCAGGCTTATATTCATAGCTGCCAGTTTCTGCACAAACTCCGCTTCCGCCGGGGGTAATGCAGGGGGATGTTGCGGTAAGTACCGGGTGCGTATAGCCTGCTCCAGCAATTGCACTATGTAATGCAGGAAGTTCTTCTGCTGCTCACGCCCGGCTTTGCTCCACTGGTCTGCGAATTTGGTTATTGCCAATCCATTATTTGTAAACAGTGCATTGAACCAGCTACGCACCTCGGGAAACAAGTCATTCCCTGCATGTTGCAATAATCGCAGGGCTTCAGCGTAACTGCCATCGGCCATATGCCCTATCTGCAATGCTTTGCTCTCGTCTGCCAGGTTGCGTTTCTGCAATATCGCAGCAATGTCGGGGGCAGGTATGGGTGCCAGCCTCACCATTTGCGTGCGTGACAGTATAGTTGCCAGTATGTCCTCTGTATCCTCCGCCACTAATATCAGGTATGTTTCAGCGGGAGGTTCTTCTATCAGTTTCAGTAGTATGTTGCCCTCCTTGCCCAGGTATTCCGGCCTCCAGATGATATGTACTTTAGCCCCTCCTTCATATGAGCGCAGGTTGAGGGTATCAATCATCTCCCGGCATTCTTCCGCAGTAATGTTACCTTGTTTATTCTCCGCGTCTATAAACTGCAGCCAGTCGTATGTACTATTGAAGGGCGTTTGCTTCACAAAGTCGCGGAACTCCTGCATATAGTACTTGCTCATGGCCTTTGTACCCGGCTTGGGCGACACGGTGGGGAATGACAAATGCAAGTCGGCGTGTTCCAGCTTCTGCACTTTGCTACAGCTGG
>JACFNS010000004.1:0-14055 GCA_019454705.1 Taibaiella sp.
AAATACATCCAGGTTGTTTACTAATCCGGCTTCACGTGCGTTTTGTTTAGGCAGTATCAATCCTTTGAACTTTTCTGCACGCGCCTGTATGGCTATGGGCAATGCACCTTTTATGGGTTGCAGCGTACCGTCCAGGCTCAGCTCGCCCATCATAATGTATTTGTCAAGGTTTTCTTGCGGTATCTGCCCTGTAGCAGCCAGCCAGCCCATAGCTATGGGCAGGTCATAGGCAGCACCTGCTTTTTTGATGTCGGCAGGCGCCATATTAACTACAATACGTGCCCGGGGCTTTTCCAGCCCTGTATTTTTCAGTGCGGAAATAATACGTTCAATACTTTCTATTACGGCATTGTCCGGCAAGCCGACAATGATATATCCGGGTTTTCCACCGGGTGTATCCACTTCTATGGTGATGGTCAGCGCATCTACTCCATATACCGCGCTGCCAAATACTTTTACTAACATGGTCTTTTATTGCGTGGCTGAAACTACGAAAACATACGCTATTTAAAGAAACCGGGCGATTATTCCATTAGCATGCAATAATATTGATGCTTATTTTTACAGCATGAGCGATACAGTATTACTACATAAAGAAAATGGCGTAGGTTATATCACTTTCAACCGTCCTGACAAATACAACAGCTTCAACCGCGAGATGGCGTTGGCATTGCAGGGCTATTTAGATAATTGTGCTGCTGACGATAATGTACGCTGCATATACATTACAGGAAGTGGCAAGGGCTTTTGCGCTGGTCAGGACCTGGCTGAAACCCCCGACCCCAATAATGTGGATTTTGATAAAATAGTCAGTGAACATTACAACCCTGTAATACAACGCCTGCGGGATATAGAAAAACCAATAGTGGCTGCTGTAAACGGTGTAGCGGCGGGTGCGGGTGCCAATATAGCCCTGGCTTGCGATATAGTGGTAGCTACTAAAAGCGCCTCTTTCATACAGGCGTTCAGCAAGATAGGCTTGATACCTGATAGTGCCGGAACGTTCTTCCTGCCACGCTATGTAGGCATGCAACGTGCCGCTGCGCTCATGATGCTGGGCGAGAAGGTAATGGCTGACGAAGCCGCTGCTATGGGCATGATATACAAAGTATTTACCGATGAAAGTTTTGAAGCGGACAGCAAACAACTGGCAGCAACATTGGCCACCATGCCTACCAAAGGCATTGGCCTGACCAAACGCCTGCTGAACCAATCGTACAACAACAACCTGGACCAGCAACTGGAACTGGAAAAACAGGTGCAGGTTGAGGCGGGTAACAGTGAAGATTTTGTGGAGGGAGTTAACGCATTCCTTGAAAAAAGAAAACCTGTATTCAAGGGTAAATAACCGCTGCTATGCTAACTGGGGTATAGCCTGCGGTGCGTGAGCTTCTATTAGTTTTCGTACTATATCCGCTGTTTCGTCTGGGAAATTAACTTTAACCCTTTCGTCACTCAACAGCCACCACCTTATTTTATCATAGTATTTCCGGCTGAGCTGTTTAATAACAGGAACACCTATTTGCGCAGCGGCAGCGGCATTGCACTGCTGCTCGTATTGCGATTGCATAGGTATTACCATCAGCTTTTTACCTAAATGTAAGGCTTCTGCGGGGCCTTCAAATCCCGCCCCGCACAATACACCTGTGCTACTGGCCATACTCTTGATAAATGCATTATTTTCTATGGGATGTATATGCACATTTTTGAAACTGAAAGCTTCTTTATTGTGTTTTGAGAATACCTCCCACCGTACTTCTGCAAAGTGAGAAAGGTGCTCTACCAGGGCCCTGTCGTCGTATGAGGGGAGATACACAGTATAATGCCCGTTATCAGTTGGTGTTATATCCCTTATCTCGCGCCTGATAACCGGGGTGAAAATATTATTAGTATATCGCCTGAAGTGGAAACCGTATGCTTCGGTAACAGGTGCATAATACTTTAGTACAAGTTCCCCTTTTAGGTCGCCATTTTCCGGTTGCGGGGCATTCTCAGCCATCACAGCCGCTTGATGACTGAGACCTATACATGGCTTTCGCTTCAACTTACATGCCCAAGCGCTTACCGGCTCAAAATCGTTTACCACCAGGTCATAATCTTCTATAGGTAATTTATTGATGTCCCTGATGAGTTTAAATAGTTTCAATTTCTTAGCAGTCTGCCATATATCCACACCTCCCTTGCTGCCAAAGATGAAACTCATACCATAGAGTTTGTATTTAACCGGGAAAGGAACTGCCACATCGGCTTGTATGCCGCTGATGAGTACATCTACCTCTCCGTATTTGCATAGCTCAGGATAAATGTCCCGGGCACGGCTCAGGTGGCCGTTACCTGTTCCCTGTATCGCGAATAATATTTTAATTTTGTTGTTCAAGCAGCTTCTATGTTACCCGAGATTCCGTCAATCGGACCGGGCTTGTTCATGTTCACATTCAGTTCCTTCAGCAATACCGCCATCAATTCTTTGGGGCTTTCTTTAACTTGCTTTTTCTTATTGATGTTGATTGCCTGGGCAACTGGGTCATCAATATACCTGTATATACTCCACTGTCCATTGTTATACTCCAGCCCTGTCAGGTTTTCTATCCAGTCGCCGGAGTTCATGTATATCACAGGGCCGTTTTCTGTAACTACCGTCCTTATTTCAGGATGATGTATGTGCCCGCATATCACATATTTGAATTTATTTTCAGCAGCAATTTCACATACTGTAGACTCGAAGTTGTTGATGAATTTTACAGCGCCCTTCACGCTATTCTTTATTTTTTTAGAAAGTGATACTTTCCCACGTCCGAGTTTCAGCGATATAAAATTCACGAAGCGGTTGATAAGAATCAGCATATCATAACCTACTGCACCCAGCCGGGCCAGCCATTTACTGTGCTGCATCACTACATCAAATACATCACCATGAAATATCCACACTTTGGCGCCGTTTATTTTTAGCGAAAGTTTGTTGGTGATTTTAAGAGAGCCAAGCTGAAAGCCTTTAAAACGGCGCAGCATTTCATCATGGTTACCGGGAATGTAATACACCGGGATGCCCTTGGTTATCCAGCCTACAATGTGCTTGATGACCATCATGTGTGTAGCCGGCCAGTATCGTTTGCTGAACTGCCAGATGTCTATGATATCACCATTAAGTACTACAGCTTTGGGCTTGATACTTTTCAGGTATTGCAACAGCTCCTTTGCATGACAACCATAAGTTCCCAGGTGAATGTCTGACAAGACAATAATATCTACTTCCCTTTTTGCCATATGTATGGTGTTAGATAGCCTTATGGCTATACAAAGGGACGCATTTACTGTAATGCTATCATTAACAACACATTACCATAATATTAATAATGTGGAGGCGGGATTATTTAAAGCAATGCTTCAATGGCTTCTATCAGCTTTTCGCTATTGCTGGGGCGGGGAGTATCTTCAGTCGCGAACTTGCCTTCTCGGTCGACCAGAAAGTAGGCGGGTATACCCCGCACACCATATACTTCAGCTACATCAGCCTTCCAGCCGTCAACTCGTGTGTGGAGACCAGCGAGTTCATATTTTTCCTTTGCTTTTTCCCATGCTTCAGCGTCTTCGTCTATTGATACGTACACAAACACCACATCTTTACCTGCAAAATGTTCTTTGATTTTCTTAGTGTGCTTGAACTGTGCGATACATGGGCCACACCAACTAGCCCAGAAGTCTATATATACAACCTTGCCTTTGAGTTCAGATAACTTTATTTTTTTGCCTTCAGTATTATAAACTGTAAAATCAATAGCAGGAGCGCCAACACTCAGGCGTTTCTTTTGCTCTATCATTTTTTCTATATACTTATCATATCTGCTATCAGGATACCTGCTGCTGAATTTAGCAAATAATTGTTCTGAGCGAGTCAGGGGAGCGCTGCGAACTGCAGATCCAATATATGATGCAAAGACGTATTCTTCGGTTTGAGCAGGCATGTACCGGTGGGATAATTCAAGCATTTTATCTCCCTGTATATATTCTTTACCCGGAATGTCACTATCACTAACCACACCGTTAGCTTCAAGCAATTGCATGTAGTATCTACTTACATAATTTCTATATGGCAGAATGTACAGAAACTCGTCATTGAACTTTGCAGGGGTATTTTTTACTACTTCCACGCTCTCTTTAGGAATGTCAGTAATGTCGTAGCTTTTGTTCTTCACTATTTCGTGCATGTAAGGATACAAGAGCATGTTGTTATACTTAGTGTATTCGTAATAAGCATTCCAATGCTCTATGAATGACTGTGGCAAGCCCGCACTGTTTTCTACAAGAAAATTCAGTTCCCGTTGTACTAATGCAGTTATTGCTTTCTCAAATTCAGCAGGCTCTTTAGCATTTAGTTTATGAGCCGCGCTGTGAAAATTGTCAATCAAGCCATATGTCAACACATATTTTGCCATAAAGTTGGCGACAGTTGGTTTCATGCCAATGCCCGCATACTTTACCGTGTTATCGAAGTCTGCAGCATCCACCGTAAACACCAGTTTATCACCGGGGCTGGCATAGAGTTCTGTAGCTTGTTCTCCGTTCTGAATGGTAACAAGTGTATAATTATGCGGCAATGGCAATGTTACTATAAAGTTGCCGTTCTTATCCAGCTTTTCATTCACTACATGCATGCTGAAATCCAGCCAGTTGTCGCCATAATCGGGGTAGCTGATGGTAACACTATCTGCCAAAGGGTTCGTTATAGTTCCCTTTATAGATATGTCGTTTTTCCCTGCCAGGGCTGCAAATGTATTCAGGAGTAGCAATGTGGCAATCAATAATTTTTTCATTGGTATGTATTTGTGGTTGTACAATTTATAAAAAAGTAACGGTAGTTTATGCTGTAGCGTTCATTTCCGTCTGGTGGCGGTATAGGCGCGCATAGCGTTTATTCAGTTGCATCAGCTCTTCATGAGTGCCCTGTTCCGCTATCTGCCCATTTTCCAGCACGATTATCTTATCAAAATCCCAACCTGTAAAAATCCTGTGCGTGATGACGATTACCGTCTTGTTCTCGATATAGGGTTTCAGGTTGGTAAGTATATTCTGTTCCGTTTGCGTATCCACGGCAGATAGAGATTCATCCATCAGCAATATCGGACTGTTTTTTACCAGCGCTCTTGCCAGTACCAACCTTTGTTTCTGCCCGCCAGATAGCATTACACCCCGTTCACCTATTACTGTTTCATAACCATCCTTCAGCATGGCTATATCTTTCTCAAAGTCGGCCAGTCTCGCGGCTTCTTTTACTTCAGCATCTGTAGCATCAGCCCTGCCAAACCTGATATTATTGTACACCGTGTCCGAAAAAAGCAAAGCCTCCTGTGGCGCATATGCGATTGAAGTACGCAAAGTTTGCAGATGATAATCCTTTATGGACTGCCGGTCAATGTGGATATTGCCCTGTGAAGCATCGTACATACGGAGCAGCAGATGTACCAGTGTAGACTTGCCTGACCCAGTTTTGCCAATTACAGCTACTTTCTCCCCCGCTTTTATTTCAAGTGTGAAATTATCCAGGGCTTTGATACCTGTATGCTGATATACGAAACCCACCCCTTCGAAGCTGATATTGCCTTTTGGAGTTTCGCGTATTGCGCCTTCTTTACTCACAATATCAGGCTGTGCGTCCATAAATTCATTGATACGCTTTTGTGAAGCGCCCGCCCGCTGCACTATGGATGCTACCCAACCAATTGCCATCATGGGGAACATAAGCATAGTGATGTACAGAATGAATTCCGCTATGTTTCCCGCAGAAATGGTACCCTGTATGGCATAATAACCGCCTATGAGCACAGTGCTGAGGATACTCAGGCCGATAAACAGGTTCATAGACGGGAAGAATACAGCCTCTGTAAGTGACAGGTTGATGGCGCTTTTTTTATATTCTTCGCTCTTGTCGTTAAAGAAACCCATCATGGCTTTTTCCTGCACAAATGATTTTATCACCCTGATGCCCGAATACGACTCCTGCGCAATCGTAGTCATATCAGACAATTGAGATTGGATTTTCTCGCTTTTCCTGAAAATTACCCTGTTTACCAGGTAAATACTGAGTGCAAGAAAGGGTAGCGGCAGGATAACATAGAAAGTGAGCAGGGGGCTAACACGTACCATATTCCACAGGCACATAATGGTCAGCACCACCAGGTTGGTAGTGTACATGATAGCAGGGCCAATGTACATACGCACACGTGACACATCTTCGGAGATACGGTTCATCAGGTCTCCCGTATTGCGGGTTTTGTAAAACTGAGTATTCAGTGCCTGGTAATGCTGGTAAATATCATTTTTCAGGTCGTACTCTACATGCCGCGACATCACGATAATCGTTTGCCGCATAAAAAACATAAACAGCCCGCGGGCGATAGCGAGCCCTAATAATATCAGCCCGCTTTGCAGTACCAATGTGAAAATATAATCCTCAAAATCAACGGATAAAGAAGTGTCGGCAAAGAGCCTGTAATTGGTAATATTTGCATTCACCCTGTCAATTACATTCCTGATGATGACAGGGGGTATAACCGCAAATACGTTGGAAATGGATACAAACAGCATACCCAGAATCAAGTGCCATTTGTATCGCAACAGGTATTTGTTAAGCGCGGCCAGATGTTTCATGTGTGCAAATGTCGTGAAATTGAAATAGAGTTATCAGGGTTATATGGTAGAACAAACAGGTATAATAAAAACAGCCGCACTAAACAGTGCAGCTGTTGCCTTCAACAGGGGAGTTGTTCAGCATTTAAGTATATATGCAATGGATATTTAAAATATTATAAGAATAAATTGACATGCCATTTTAGGACACTACTTTTACGCCTACCCAATATTATTACGCATGTTGTTAAGATGCTGCAATACAAGCATTACAAAATCGTTACAAAATGCAACTTATTAATTATCAAATAATTATAAGTGCATTTCAGATTGCTAAATTGTTTGAATCAGCTCATCCAGCGCAGCGTCTTCCTCTATTCCCAGCTTTTTCATAATGCGGTGTTTCATCACACGGATGGCCTGTGTACTGATACCCAGCATACCGGCCATCTCTTTATTGGATAATCTGAGTTTGGACAGGACAAAAAAGCGGGTTTCAGCGGGTGTAATATCAGGTATCTTCTCTCTTAGGCGGGTAATATATCCTTTGTGTATTTTTTCGAAGTCGTTTTTGAAGGTTTCCCACTGCTGATCAGTTAATAATATCGCCTGCTTCATTTCATGCAGCAAATCATATTCTGAACCGGCTACCTCACCGGTCTTGACTCTTTTTTCCAGTTCAGCAGATACACGTTCTATCAGTTCATTTTTCTCACTGATGCTCCTTGCCAGGCTATCAATATGTTGTTGCGCCCTTTCCCTGATGTTTTTAGCAGTTTGCTCTGCCATTTTTCGTTTCAATTTCTGGCGATTAACAAATAGCAGGCTCATACCAGCAATCATTGCAGCTAACACTACCAGGCCATTTCTTTCTGTTCTTCTCTGTTCAAGCTTTCTATCCTTTATTGAGTTCAGATACTTCAATGAGTCTGTCTTGTGTGTGAACAAGAACTCGGCCTCAATTTTTGCAAATCTCTTTTCTTCATTTATATCCCTCAGGCTATCCCTCAACAGTATATACCGGTGATAATATTTATAGGCATCTATATAATTCTTCTGCAATTCGTAATAATCCACGTAATTGGAATAAACCTCCAGTACAAGATCCTTGAGGCCCAGTTCCCGGCTCAGAGTCATTGATTGTTGCATGCGCCGGTACGCTTTCTCCAGGTTTTTCTTGTTTTCATGCAAGCTGTCGGACAGATTTGCAGGAGCATTTATAACAATAGCCAGGTAGGCATCGGCTATGGCATTTGATGTAACTGCAGAGCCTCTCAGATCGCCCGATTTTTCCTGCTTCTCCAATGCTGTATAAAGATAGATAAGTGCACTATCATAATTATCCACACCTATATAAGTACTACCGGCATTGCTGTACAGCCTTATCTTTTCATCTGTTGCTCCGTCAATTCTTTTACCCGATTCTATTCCGGCGAGATACCATTTCAGCGCCTCACGATATTTTTTCTGTTTAAAATGGAGGTACCCGATGTTGTTGTACAAGCTCAGGGTATTATCAATTCCTGCTTCTTCGTACGACCGCTTAGCCTTCATCAGGTAATCCAACGCTTTCTCATACTCACCTTTATCGCTGTATACTGCACCCAGAGATACCGAAAGGATGGCAATCATACGTGGGCTTTTCATTCTTTCAGCACCCGCTAATGCTGATTTGAAATGCAATAAAGCTTCGGGATAATTGTTCCTGATAGCGTAACAGCGCGCTATTACATTATGCGACTTGATAATACCGTAATCATACCGTAGTTTTTTAGCTAATGCCAGCGCCTTCCTTCCATAGACTATTCCTTCTTCGGGGTCAGCCTGGTAATAATTCAATGAAATTTCGCATAACAGCAAGACCTTATTGGTATCAGCAGCTGCAGAAGTAAGCTTTGATTTAAGCGAATCCAGTTTTTTAGGAATAGTTTGTGCCCCCGGGTAGCGAGAATATAGGAATAGCAATAATAACAGCGGTGCCGTAAATATTAATCGCATAGGGGTATGGCAATTTTATCACACTAATATATAAAATGAAAGGGGAGCTGTGTAATAAATTCAACAAAAAAAGCAGGGCGAAAACCCTGCTTATATAAGATGTATAAAATTATGCATTGTTAAAACATCAACGCTCCCTTCTTGCTGTTGAAGAAGAAAGAGAACCTTGGCATCAGCATCCATTGGCGGTACAGGCCTGATGAATAAACATCTGTGCGGACAACCGGGGTTGCGCCTGTTACATCCAGCTTAAATTGTCCGTGACGGCCAAAGCGGTAGAATGCATTACCTGTAATATTTACAGTAAGGCCTTGCGTACCATCTATCTCATGCCACAGGCCGGTATTGCGGTCCTGGTACAGGTCATCTTTCAGATGATAGATACCAACGGCACCCGCTGTAATACCGAAACGGTCTGACAGGATATAATGGCCTTCCAGCCTCATCATAACATCACCCTGGCGGTATAGCTTGCGTGCAATGGTGTACACGTCGCGGCTGTAGATAGTATCATTAATCGCGTTAGCTGCAAAAAACTCATTTTCGTTGTACCTGAAGAAAGGTTGCTGATAACCAACTGCTGCAGTGATCCACTGTTTCCAGGTTACACTACCGCCCACCATCACATCTGTGCTGCCACGGCTTGGCTGGTATGCCATAGGCAATGGCCTTGCCTTGCCGTCAGCCTGACTGGCTGTGCCCATACCCATCAATAATCCGCCTGTTGCCTGTATAGTCCAGTCTTCCAAACCGATAAACATATGGGTATATGATGCGGACATATCTGCCAGACCCCATGAATTGCCTAATTCACCCGCTGCTGAGAATATCGGCAGTTTTACATCAAAATAACCACCGCTGTACGTACCAAAGAAAGGCATGCGCACTTCCAGTTGAGAAATATTCAACCTGATATCCCTCTCTCCTTTCGCAAAAGTATGGCCCAGGCTGATGTGCGCCCTCTGGTTTTCGTAATCATACTCGTTGATTTTCAAAGCCGAGGTAGTACGCATAGCGCCTGTAGAGGCGAATCCGGGGTCAGCTTCTCCCTGTGCCTTAGCGGTAAAGGCTGTCAAGCCCAATGCCACAGACAGGCATATAGCGGAAATATGTCTCATGTTAATCATTTAACAGATAAGCTTCAAATATACTTTTCTAAACTTAAAAATACATGCCCTGCTGTACAATTGCAATAAAAAAGCCCCTTTTCTGCTAAAAAAGGGGCTTTCAGAACCTATTAAGTTTTCTTTATGCGCTTTCTTTTTCGGTTGTTACGATTTTCAGGCCTTTCTGGTCTTTCATTTTTGAGAAGCCGCCTAACACGTTGCGCAGGTTGTGGTAGCCCTGCCTTTTAAGTAAAGAAGCCGCTATTACCGAACGATAGCCGCCTGCACAATGTACGTACAGATTGTTTTCAGCGCTGATTAATGCTATGTTGAATATATCTTTCATTGTATCCAGCGGCACATTGGTGGCACCTTTTACATGCCCGGCATCATATTCACTCTGTTTGCGTACGTCCAATACCTCCAACCGGTTGTCGTGGGGTATGTCCATTGCCAGTTCGTCCGGTTCAATGTCTATTATCATATCCACTTCTTCCCCTGCATTAATCCATGCATCCATACCACCTTGCAGGTAACCTTGCACATTTTCAAAACCTACTCTCGCCAACCTTACCACAGTTTCTTGCTCTTTGCCGGGCTCTGTTACCAATACCATCGGCTGGTCGAAAGGCAGCAAACTACCCGCCCACTCAGCAAAACGCCCCTCCAGGCCAATACTGATAGCACCGGGAATAAAAGCCTGTGTGAATTCCGTTGCAGGGCGCGTATCCAGCAACAACACTTCATCCTTCAGCTTCTCCTTCAGTTCTGCCACGGTAAAGCCCGTCATGGCTATACGCATCAGCGCATCCATGCTTTCATATCCTTCTTTATTGATTTTAGCATTCAGGGGAAAATAGGCAGGTGGCGTGGATAAACCTTCCGTCACAGCTTTGACAAACTCTTCCTTGGTCATATCCTGTAAGGCATAATTTGTTGCTTTTTGTTGCCCGATTGTGCTGTATGTTTCAGCACCCAGGTTTTTACCGCATGATGAGCCGGGGCCGTGCGCCGGAAATACGATAACATCGTCCGGCAGGGTCTTGATTTTCTCATTCAGAGATTCGTACATCATCCCCGCCAGTTCTTCCTTGCTCATATTGCCGCTGAACAGGTCGGGGCGGCCCACGTCGCCTACAAACAGGGTATCGCCCGTAAATATGCAATGCGGTTTCCCTTCTTCGTTATACAGCAGGTAGCAAGAGCTTTCCAGCGTATGGCCAGGGGTGTGCAACACCTTTATTTTCAATTTACCGACTGTAAATTCCTCTCCATCGGCCGCTACATGCACATCAAATTTAGTTTCTGTATTGGGCCCGTATATAATGGGGGCACCTGTACGTTGCGACAATTCCAGGTGGCCGCTTACGAAGTCTGCATGAAAATGCGTTTCAAAAATGTATTTGATTTTTACGCCCATTTCTTCCGCTTTGCGGATATAATCATCTACATCGCGCAATGGGTCAACCACCGCAGCCTCACCATTGCTGGCTATAAAATATGCCGCTTCGCTCAGGCATTTGGTATATAACTGTTCTACTACCATCAATCAGGTTTTGCAGGTATTAGTCCCTGCGGTTTAAAAATATGGAAATAAAGTATAATAGTTGCACCAGGCTGGCAATGGCAGCTACCACATATGTCCTTGCCGCCCATTTCAGCGCATCAGCAGCCTGGTCGTGTTCTGTCCTTGAGGTCATGCCGGTGTTTTCCAGCCAAACCAATGCACGTTTGCTGGCATCGTATTCTACGGGCAATGTTACCAGCGAGAACAAGGTAGTGGCTGCAAACAGGATAATACCTATCAGCAGCAGTGTCTGGTTGCCTTGACCAAAATAGAAACCCGCGCCTGCAAATAATACCCATTGGCCGAGTGTGGTGCTTACCTTAACTATCGGCACCATAGCACTGCGGAACTGCAACATACTGTATGCCGTGGCGTGCTGCACAGCGTGACCGCATTCGTGGGCTGCCACAGCGGCGGCAGATATACTGCGCCCGCTGTATACCTCGGGGCTCAGGTTTACCGTTTTATCAGCGGGGTTGTAGTGGTCTGACAGGAAGCCGTCAGATGCATTTACCTGCACGTCATGTATGCCATTATCCCGCAGCATTTTTTCAGCTACTTCCTTACCGCTCATACCCGAACCCAGTGGTATTTCTCCATATTCCCTGAATTTGGATTTCAACCGGCTGCTCACCAGCCCACCGATTGCCATAAAAATGATGATTATTAAAAAATATCCCATGACTCTATAATATCAAATTACCGACCAAAGTAATATTGGCAGTCCCGCAAAGTTATTTTATATCCACGAACTGGCATTTATGCAGATATAAATAAAAAAATGCGTCCTGCATGACAACAGGACGCATAAACGCATGAAAAACACCCCTATCTCTTAGAGGAATTATCTTTATGTATTACCACTTCATTGTCACGCCCAGCATGAAGTTGAAACCAGCCTGCGGATAGAAATAGTTAAATGTATTTAACGCACCGCCTTCTACATAGCTGAAGGTATAGCCATTGCTTACATATTGCCTGTTCAGGATGTTGTTCAGCATGAGATTGAAACCCAGCTCGCGGAAGGGCTTGGTTTGGATAGAATAACGGATGCGGGCATCTACCAGGTTATATGGGTCAATGCTGCGGTCTTCGTTACTTGTATTGTCCAAATACTGCCTGCCCACATATTTGGCCAGCAGGTCTATTTCAAACATCTGCCCTTTGCTCATGTACCTGAACGGGCTGAGGGTAATGCCACCCGCACCTATGAAATCGGGGGAGAAGGCGATATCCGTTGTGCCGTGGTTCACTGCATCCTGAATACCCCATGCGTTGTCATAGTTGTCTATATACTCTGTGAAGTTCAGGATTTTGTTCTGCGAATAAGTACCGTTAGCAAACAGCTTCAGCCAATGATTGGGCACATAAGCAGCCTGCAACTCAATACCTGTGCGGTAGCTGTTGGGTACATTGGTACGCGTATATGCGCCCACATCGTTGATTTCGCCCGTCAACACCAGTTGGTTATTGTAGCGCATATAGTAGTAGTTGGCGCCCAGTTGCCATTTGCTCATGGTCCTGTCATATCCTACTTCTACATCGTAGAGTTGCTCATGCTGTGGTTGGTCAACGGGAGAAGCCTCAAAGTCATTCCTGTTCGGTTCTTTATTGGCCACCGCTACCGAAGCATACAGCTTTTCTATCTTGCTACCGTTCTTAGCTATGAAGTAGGTAAGCCCGGCCTTTGGATTGATGAAGTTATACACCGGTGTAGCTTGCACGCCCGGATTATCGCGGAAGCCGTAGATATTGTAAGCCACATTGCGGTATTGGAGGTCACCAAAAAGCATCAGTTTCTCCCCTATGTATTGCTGTAGTTTCAGGTATAGGTTCAGGTCGTTTTTCTGCGCATCCAGGTCGTACCAGCGATAGTTGTCGGGTACGCTGCCGTTCATCGCCCATAATATATCGCCATAATGCTCACCTGTGTACTGGTTCCATCCACCGCCGAAAGTGAACTGTGTTTTATTTTTATTATACATGAGCGAGAACACAGAACCGTAATAATAATTGTCTAACCACAACTGGCGTATCAGGTCTGTTTCTGTCAATGTATCTGCTCCGCGTATATTATCATTCAGCCCGTAGCTTGCATAAGCCTGGCCAAGTTTATATTCTTCGTAATAACCACGACCGCGTGTCATAAACACTGCCGCATGGCCGGTTATGTATTTGGAGAATTTATGGTCAACAAAAAACTGGTAGTAATCCTGTTGGTAATTGTCTGTCTGGTTGTCGTAGTAGCTGCCATCGGCACGCATACCCAGTTCGTTATAAGTACGGTTAGTTTCCAGCGAATCTTCCGGCACACCGTTCCAGGACTGTTTTGTTTTCTCCTTGCCCGTCATCAGCATGAAGCGCAATTTCGTTTTCTCACTGGCTTGCCACCCTGCTATGAACTGCATAGATTTCAAATCGGAATTAGAACGGTCGATATATCCGCGCGAGTTGATTTGCGACAGGCGTACATCAAACTGGAAGCCATTTTTCAACAATCCGGTACCTGCCTTCAGCGTATGCCTCCATGTGTCGAAGGACCCGTAACTATTGGTCGTTTCCACTCCCGCTTTGTCCATCTGCTCCATATTGCTGATGCTCATAGTAGCGCCGAAGGCACCCGCGCCATTAGTAGAGGTACCTACACCACGCTGCAATTGTATGGAACTGGTAGATGATGCCAGGTCGCCAAAGTTGACGAAGAAAGTCCCCTGCGATTCCGCATCGTTTACGGGAATACCATTCAACGTCACGTTGATG
>JACFNS010000004.1:14065-17217 GCA_019454705.1 Taibaiella sp.
ACCAACACCAGCACCTGCGTCCGATGTCACAACAGCCGATGGTGTGTATTGCAGCAGGTAAGGCATGTCCTGCCCCAGGTTGGCTTTTTCTATGTCTTTTTTGTTCAGCTCCGTTTTAGCAAAAGGAGCGTCTGAGCCTGCACGCAGCGAGCGTATCTCTACAGGCTGCAGATATTGCGGCTGTAGCAAACTACGCTGTGCGGCGACTGTTGAATCTGATTGCGCATGGGCGGCGACTGTGGCCCCCATAACAGTCCCGATAGCTATCGGGATGATGAGTAATTGTTTCTTCATTGCATGGCATTTATTCTGTTAACGAATGTGGGGCGCCATGCTTTTTGTTCTGGCTTCTGACGGATGTACCCAATACCCATAAACGAAGGCCTTAACGTTTATTAAGCAGTTGGGGGATACGACAGAATACGCTGCTGAATTTTTTATTTCCCTAACCGGCATTACCCGGTCCAGGTTCAGCGGGTATGATCTCAGCCTGTTGTTATAAGGCACCCCGATAAATCTCAGCGCAAAGGTAGGTAATGGATGGTGAAAAGCAAGAATTAGACACCGAAATACTCAATCACGCATTTCTTCAGCAAGAGTTCCTGTAACAACATGCCCGCTTCCGGTGGCGCTTTTAATGCTTTGAAATGCGGCCAGCCATCGCCATCGCGGCCGGTGAATTCATAATATCCTTCGGGGGCCAGTAGGGTGCATACCGCTACATGCATCAGGTCCTGTTTCTGCTCTTTGGTAAACTTACCCGCCGGGTTCACCCCCACTTCGTTGATGCCTATCAGGTACAATATCCCTTCCAGGTCGGGTAGTTTGCCAAACCGTTCCAGCATCAGGGTTTCTACATTCTTCCAGCGTTCTACTATATTTTCCATAGATAAGGCTGCAAATCTAAGCATTTACAAGTCCCCATTCTGGGGATATAGGGGTTTGGTTTAACTCAGTTTTAACAGCGGGAATATATAAGCATGGATATTTTTGAAGGCTGAAACATTTTTTACAACTTACTGTTTCGTAAATTGTACCTATTATGGAAATGCCATCTTCAACATCTGTAGATATTCGCGAACTGAACGAACGCATACACCAGGCCAGCGCTTTTATAGAGCTGCTGAACATGGAGCTGAACAAAACAGTAGTAGGCCAGAAACACATGGTAGAACGCCTGATGATAGGCCTGCTGGCCAACGGCCACGTGTTGCTGGAAGGCGTACCCGGCCTGGCGAAAACACTGGCCATCAAATCGCTGGCTGCGGCTATACATGCCAAGTTTGCCCGCATACAATTTACGCCCGACCTGCTGCCCGCCGACGTGCTGGGTACTATGGTGTACAACCCGCAGGCACACGAATTTGCAGTGCGTAAGGGGCCCATCTTCGCCAACTTTATACTGGCGGATGAAATCAACCGTGCCCCTGCTAAGGTACAGAGCGCCCTGCTGGAAGCTATGCAGGAACGCCAGGTAACTATCGGAGACAACACATACAAGCTGGAAGAACCGTTCCTGGTGCTGGCTACGCAGAACCCGATAGAGCAGGAAGGTACGTACGAACTGCCCGAAGCACAGGTGGACCGTTTCATGCTGAAGATTGTTATTTCTTACCCTAAAAAAGAAGAAGAGCGCCACATCATACGTTACAACCTGAACCCCCAGGGGATGCCCAAAATAAACCAGGTAGTAACACAGGATGATATACTGAAAGCGCGCCACCTGGTACGCGAGGTGTATATGGATGAAAAAATTGAACAATACATACTGGATATCGTATTCGGCACCCGCTTTCCAGAAGAGTATAAACTGAAGGGGCTGAAACCTCTGATTAGCTACGGTGCATCCCCCCGTGCCAGCATCAACCTGGCGCTGGCGGCTAAAGCTTACGCTTTCATCAAACGCCGCGGCTACGTAATACCTGAAGATGTACGCGCTGTATGCCACGATGTGATGCGCCACCGCATAGGGGTTACCTACGAAGCCGAGGCTGAAAACGTAACCAGCGAGCAAATATTGAACGAAATATTGAACGCAGTAGAGGTGCCATAGTGGAATTGACTTAATATGATAATATTAAATCCCCGTACATGTAGTGCGGGGATTGTTTTTGAGGCAATCATTAACATTTCAGATAGTTTAATAACGTAACTTTGCAGCGCTGAAAAGCAAAGGATAAAAAACATGTTACTTAGGAAGCATACAGCATTACAAATAGTTTGCCTATACGCAATGGTGACCGCTGTATGTGTACTAGGCCCAGCTTTATCTGCCAGGCGGCATAATTCCCAAAAGGGTGAGTACCAGCTACAAAAGATAGCAGGCACAACAAATCACCACACATCGCTCAAGACTGCAAAAAATGTTTTGACTACTGAACAGGCTATTGCACGCCGTCGCAATGAAAGCAGCCTTGTTTCAAAGTCATTTGATAAAAACAGTGTACCGGGCTTGGCAATCGTACACGACATTGTGTTTAGCAGGCTGACTGGTTATATAATTTCTACAGTCCATATTGTAAAAACATACTCCCAGGCCTTACGTCCGGCGTATTACACTTTCCTGTTCAGGTACACTCCTTTTTAGCGCTACCTGTTTTCCATTTTTTCTTAAACCACCCTTTACAGAAAGATAATCACAGCATTTAAAACAATAATGCCTGTTCGTGGTATAGGCACAAGCACTTACACAGGCACACAATACTTCTTATTATGATTGAATTTTTGCAAAACCTCACCAACCCCGACTGGATAATGGCACACGGGGGATTGTATATAGTACTCTTCATCGTTTTTGCGGAAACAGGGCTATTTGTCGGCTTCTTTCTGCCCGGCGATTCGTTACTGTTTATTACAGGTATTATTATAGCCAACACGGCATTGCCGGGAGTCGGTTCAGTCATGAGCCTTATTTACTGGCTACTGCTTATTTCCGCTGCAGGTATCGTGGGCAACTTTATCGGTTACTGGTTCGGCAAAACATCTGGCGATATGCTGATGAAAAGAAAAGATAGTTGGCTGTTTAAAAAGAAACACCTGCTCCAGGCAAAAGAGTTTTATATGAAAAGGGGTGGCGCTGCAATAGTACTGGCGCGCTTCCTGCCTATTGTACGCACATTCGCCCCCATAGTGGCAGGCATGGTGCGTATGGA
>JACFNS010000004.1:17227-21297 GCA_019454705.1 Taibaiella sp.
GTAAGTTTTCATTGTATAACATCGTCGGGTCGTTTGCATGGGTGGTAAGCCTGGTAACCGCCGGCTACCTGCTGGGGGAAAATATGTGGGTGAAAAACAACCTCGAAAAGATTATATTGGCAATAATAATCATACCGCTGCTGCCTGTATTGATAAAACTGGTTTTTGGCAAAAAGCCAAAAGTACAGCCGCTACCTGTAGTGGAAGTAAAGAATGAACAAGTGAAGAAGAAAGATGTTGAAATATAATTCAGTGTTCAAATTATAGGATTATGGAATTTTTGATACCTGATTTTGCCGACCCGGCTGTGTGGATCAGCTTAGTTACCCTTTGCTTCCTGGAAATTATCCTGGGTATTGATAACATCATCTTTATATCCATAGTAGCGGGCAAATTGCCATTAGCGCAACAACGCAAGGTGCGCAATATGGGCTTGCTGCTGGCCATGGTATTCCGTATCCTGCTGTTATTGGGCATCAACTGGATTATCAGCCTGAAAGACCCTGTTGTAACGCTGCCTGCCCTTGGCGCACTGTCCGACAAAGCAATACCACTTAGTTACAAAGACATGATACTTATTGCCGGCGGACTTTTCCTGATTATTAAAAGCACGCTGGAAATACATCATAAACTGAGCAAGGATGCCGCGCCTGAACAGAAACCCAAAACGGACCATAAAGTAAATATCGGCCCCGTGCTGCTACAGATAATATTGATAGACGCCGTTTTTTCTTTCGACTCTATACTCACTGCTGTTGGACTGGTAGAAAGCGTAGCCATTATGATTATTGCTGTTATCGTTTCCATAGCCGTAATGATGTTGTTTGCAGGGCCTGTATCGCGGATAGTGAATAAACATCCTACATTACAGATGCTGGCACTTTCCTTCCTTGTAGTAATAGGCGTCGTGCTGATAGCGGGTGGCTTCCACCAGGAAGTAAGCAAAGGCATTATCTACACCAGCCTTGCATTCTCATTAACGGTGGAGATGCTGAATATAAGGCTGAGAAAGAAAGAGCAAAATATTGAACTGAATGATTCAGCACCGGTAGATGATAAATGATCATTAAAAAAAGATACCGGGCATAAACCCGGTATCTTTTTTTACTCCCTGTTCACCACATCCAATATCCTGAACCTTTTCCAGCCACCGGGTACTTTCCATTGCACTTCTTCCGCTTTTCTGAAACCGATAAGCGCGGCCGCCATAGGGGTGAGTATAGAAATCTTGTTCTGATGCATATCGGCATGTGCCGGCATGACAATCGTAAACTCCAGCACTTTATTGGTGTTCAGTTCAAGAACAGTCACCTTCGAGTTAATGCGCACTGTATGTTTAGGGAATGCGTCTTTTGCCACCACTATTGCCCTTTGCAGTTCCGACGATAGCGACATCTCATTGTGTGCAGGCGTACTACTGATATATGGCTTCAATAATTGGTAATCTTCTTCGGTAATGACTACCGGCTTTTCTTCATGTGTATTCATAATCGTTCATTTTTTAGTTGAGGACACCGGTATCAAAGTGGCTCTCTTTGTACCTGTTCTCTTTGTTATTAAAATAGATTTCATCAAAACTCCTGGTGTGCAGAGCGTCTACCTTCCTGAAAAACCTGGTGGGTTGTATATCATCCAGCGACCTGAACCCGCAGGCTTCCATTATTTCTATTGCGGCATGTATTGTATTTCTATGATAGTTAGCTACACGAACTTTTTTGTCGGTGACGTCCAGGCCCTTATATAACGAAGGCTGCTGTGTAGCAATACCTACAGGGCAATGCCCGCTGTCACATTTCAACGCCTGTATGCATCCTAAAGAGAACATCATGCCACGTGCACTATAACATGCGGCAGCTCCCAGCGACAATGCCTTTAATATATCGAACGCCGTAATTATTTTTCCAGCAGCTACCAGTTTGATGTCATTATTCAGTCCAAAACTTTTGAGCGTTGCCGAAGCAAAGGATAATGCATCATACAGGGGCATACCCAGGTGGTCGGTAAACTCGAGAGGCGCTGCCCCTGTTCCTCCTTCCGCACCATCAATAGTTATAAAGTCGGGGGCGATACCAGTAAAGCATATCGCGTTACATATATCTATGAACTCCTGCTTATCCCCGATACAAATTTTAAATCCTACCGGTTTCCCACCCGACAGTTCACGCAGTTGCCCGATAAACTGAACCAGCCCCACAGGGTTGGAAAAAGCAGTATGCCCTGGTGGCGAATACACGGTTGTATGAGGATCTATATTCCTGATGGCAGCTATTTCAGGCGTATTTTTGGCTGCGGGCAAAATACCTCCGTGTCCCGGTTTAGCTCCCTGCGATAGTTTCAATTCAATCATCCTTACTTCCTTTCGGCCCGCATTGATGCTGAACAATTCAGGTGAAAAAAGTCCGGACTTATCCCGGCAACCGAAATATCCTGTACCTATCTGCCATACCAGGTCGCCACCCTGCAGGTGATATTCACTGATACCACCTTCCCCGGTATTGTGGGCAAAACCGCCTATAGCGGCACCATTGTTCAACGAACTAATTGCGGTCTTACTCAACGCACCATAACTCATAGCGCCAATATTCAGTATGCTGGCATTATATGGTTGGCTGCACAGGCTGTTACCGATGGTTACCCTCAGGTCTTTTTCTTTAATTTTTACTGGGAACATAGAATGTGACACCCACTCGTGCCCCGGAGCGGTTGCATTCTCCTGCATACCAAATGCCACGGTCTGTTTTACGTTTTTGGCGCGCTGGTACACAATAGAGCGCTGCCTTCTGTTAAATGGTTTACCGTCCAGGTCCGATTCAAAAAAGTACTGCCTGAACTCGGGCCGTACCGATTCAAACAAATAGCGGGCGTATCCCAACAGGGGATAGTTGCGGAGTATAGTGTGCCTGCGCTGCCGTGTATTGGCGGTGGCCACCACTGCTAATAAAAGAGCAAAGGGCAATGCCCATAGCCAATTATAGGAAATTGTTACACTCAGGATAATGACTATGACACCCAGGGCATAAATGCCTGCAACTATCATAGCCCTGGCTGAAACCTTATTAAGATTCCAAGACATGATTATGTTATTTAATGAAAAAATTGAGAAAAAGGACTGGTGTAAATCCCCCGGAACCTATATTATTTGCAGGCCGGGGCTATAGTATTAAAGTCCTTAAAGTTGGAAACGTAGTACGCCTTATTGCAAAAGCAGTGAAACTGGCGCGTATAGTTGAGACATGCAGCACTGCCTACCATATCCTGGTGGCATATTTTGTATTGTATATAGATATACTGCTGCATTGGCTGCAAAGTTATGTATAATTTTCACTCTGATTTGTTAAAGTGTCAGTCATAAAATTCCTAAAGCTTTACAGGCTTTTACAAAATAATTACACAGACCTTATAGGGGTATTCATCGGGTAGTGTCGTTTATACGGCATATTCGGTACGATGAAACTTTTATATTCTTTCATATTGTTTTTGTTGGCAGCGGCACCCCTTTCTGCTGCTGAGCATACGGACAGCAGTGCAGCCGGCAAGCCCGACCGTAAAGTACTGGAGCAGGTAACTGTTTCAGCATCTTCGGCACGCATGACGGATCATGTGGAAACAGCGGCCATGGGCAAATCCAATATACCTGTTTCCATGCTGGCTAAAACGGTATCAATTGGTGGAGAACCTGATGTAATTAAAGCCCTGCAACTGACACCAGGGGTGAAACGCGGTACTGAAGGCAATATACATATGCATGTGCGCGGTGGTGGCGGAGATGAAAACCTGGTACTGCTGGATGGCGCCCCGTTGTATAATGTGGGGCATATGCTCGGGTTCTTTTCGTTATTCAACACTGCATCAGTAAGAGATGTGCAGATGTATAAATCAGCATTCCCCTCATCGTACGGTGGCAGGTTATCATCTGTGATGGATGTAAGCACAAAGAACGGCAGCCTTACAGACTACAAGGCATCGGCCAGCATCAGTACCATCGCCTCTTCCGCCACGGTACAAGGCCCGGTTATCAAAGACAGGCTTTCACTGATAGCCTCTTACCGTAGAACGTATATTGATAAAGT
>JACFNS010000470.1 GCA_019454705.1 Taibaiella sp.
ATAGGTAATGATCATAGGCACTTGAGTTCCATCCGGATACGAAGCATAGAACACCTGCTTACTCTCATACTGCTCGGGGTCAAATTTTACTCCTGATTTTTTATACAATTCAGATTTCCCTGTCTTAATATCGTACTTGAATATTGTAGGCGGATATACATAAGATGTGAAGCTGTAATACAATTCTTTATCTTCTTTTTTGCCGCCAAAGCCTGAAGCTGTGCCTAAACCCGGTAAGGTTACTACATCCAGTTCCTGCCCGTTGAGGTCATATTGTTTCACTTCAGACACCGCGTCTTTCAGGAATGTAACAAACAACCTGCCCCCGCAACTAGATACGCTCATGGGGTATTGTGTTTGCGGTATCAGCGGCTGCCAGTTGGCGATTGCAGGCTTCGTTGCCTCTGTAACCGCCACTCGCCTGTTTGGCGCACCTGCATTAGTAAGTATATATAGTTTGCCGTCTTCCGAATACACCACATCGTGTTCAGATTCAAAACCCTCAACCATGGGCACAATAGGCGCGTTGGGTTCTTTTAAAGATTGCAGGTACAGCTCGTTGCCGTAAGTAGCATTGGCTGCAGAAATTACCAGGTACTGCTGGTCTTCGGTAACAGAACCGCCCACATAGCGGCGCGGAGTTTCAGTACCGCCGAATATGAGCTTATCTGAGTTTTGAGGAGTGCCTAATTTATGGAAGTACAATTTGTGGTGCTGAGTCTTTCCTGATAACTGGCTACCTTCTTTAGGCTTGTCATAGCTACTGTAATAGAAGCCTTCATTATTCTTCCAGGACAGACCGCTGAACTTAACATCTACCAAAGTGTCGTCCATCATCTTTTTTGTCCTTGTGTCCAGTACAATCACTTTGCGCCAGTCTGAGCCCCCTTCGGATATTTGGTAGGCGCATAAAGAACCATCTTTAGTAAAGCTAATACCCGCCAGCGATGTGGTGCCGTCTTTTGAAAACTTATTGGGGTCGAGAAATACCTCGGGCTGGCCATTGCCTTTCTGCCTGTACAGCACGTACTGGTTTTGCAGGCCATCGTTTTTGTAGAAATAGGTGTACTCGCCTTCTTTAAACGGTGCGCTGTACTTTTCGTAGTTCCACAATTCGGTCAGCCTTTTTTGTATGGCTGTCCTGAAGGGTATTTTTGACAAATAATCCCGGGTTACGATATTCTGGCGTTGCACCCAATCTTTTGTTTCTTCAGACAAATCATCTTCCAGCCAGCGGTACGGGTCATTTACCTTAGTACCGAAATAGGTATCCGCGTCAGCCGACTTTTTCGTTTCGGGGTATTGCCCTTTGAAAGCGGCCCTGTCCTGTGCATTTATATTCATTCCCAACGATAACAAGAGGGTGCAAATTGAAACTTTTCTCATATTGAAAAAGCATTGTTTTAGAAATAACATCTTAAAAATGGACTGTAATTTAAGGCTGAATTGACAAACCAGCCTTAACCACACCTAAAATACCCTTAAAAATCACGTTGTATCCTCTGCCCCTCATTATTTATTAACAAAACCATACATAGGATATGGAATAAAGCGTGTTATTTTTGTACAATGCATTTCTGCCATAAATGATTGTTTCTGAGACGTTTTTTAAAAATATTACAATATATATTCATTGGTTTTATCAGCCTCGTATTGCTGGTAATATTGTTGTTGAACCTAACCTCTGTTCAAAACTATGTTACAAAAGAGGTGTCAGGCAGATTAGCCAAACAACTGAACACTACAATCCGCATTCAACACATAAGGCTGGATTTCCTCAACCAACTGAAAGTAGAGGGCGTATATATAGCCGACCAACAAAATGACACTTTACTTTACGCAGGTGCCATTCACTTTCGCATTACCGACTGGTTTATTTTCAGAAAAGATAAGCCGGTAATAAAATACATAGGGCTCCATAACGCTTATGCCAACCTGTACCGGACAGCCAAATCTGATGAATGGAACTACCAGTTTATCATAGACGGCTTCAGCAGCAGCGATAAAAAGCCATCGAAACAAGAAGGCAGCACCATAGACATTGACCTGAAAGAAGTAGACCTGGGCAATGTCCGGTTTTATATGGACGATGCCTGGGTAGGTAGCGACTTAGATTTTGCCGTTGGCAGTTTTCATATTGACGCAGATAAGATCGATTTCAACAAAAAACAGATTGTAATAGACAATATCAATGCAACCGCGGCA
>JACFNS010000005.1 GCA_019454705.1 Taibaiella sp.
TAGAACTGCCCGACCCGAATGTCCAGGCATAGGAAGTGGCACCGGTAGAAGTATTGGTAAAATCAGCTGAAAAAGGCACAGCGCACGCTATTGTATCTGCAGAGGTGAACCCGGCAACAGGTTTGGAATTTACTGTTACATTTTTCTGTATCGTATCACTACAGTTATTAGCGTATTGTTCTATCAACGTAACGGTATAAGTACCGGCGGTGGCGTATGTATAAATAGGATTTAGTGCTGTGCTGGTAACGCCATTGCCAAAGTTCCATGAGCGGCTGATACCGGCGCCGGGGGTAGTAGTGTTAATAAAAGTAA
This sequence comes from Taibaiella sp., assembly GCA_019454705.1. Taxonomy (GTDB): domain Bacteria; phylum Bacteroidota; class Bacteroidia; order Chitinophagales; family Chitinophagaceae; genus UBA5543. The sequence goes on from JACFNS010000005.1 coordinate 316, forward strand.
CCGTTTGTCCGGCACAAACCGGGCTACTTGTGGTGAAGTTGGCGTTGACCTGCCCGATGACTATATACCCATTTTTTGTAAGTGTGTCTTTACAACCATTTGCTCCCGTAGTTATCAACCTTACATTATATGTGCCGGCGCTTGTATAGGTATGTGTGGGGTTGGTGGCTGTTGAGGTGTTGCCATCTCCAAAACTCCATAAGTAAGAACTGCCATTGCTGCTACTGTTAGTAAATGTTACCTGGAATGGGGGTGTGCAGCCCGATGTGTTGTTAGCAGTGAAGGCACTGACGGGTTTTGCAATAACTTTTATGTAGTTGTTTTTCGTGACGGTACTGGTACACCCGCTGCTGTTGATAACCACCAGCGAAACAGCGAAGCTTCCAGGGTAGGTGTATGTGTGCGTAGGATTAACTGCTGTGGATGAATCTCCGTCCCCAAAATCCCAGAAATAAGAAACAGCGCCACCGGCGCCCGGTATTGTCTGGTTGGTAAATGTTACGGTTTTATTGCCACAGGCTGTAGTAGTATCGGTTGTAAAGTTGACAGTAGGTGAGGTGTAAACAGTAATATAATTGGTGTCTTTGGTGCTGCCATTACTGTTAGTGGCGGTAAGTATCACAGTATAGGTACCTGGGGTTATATAGGTGGCAGCTGGGTTCTGGAGTGTTGATGTGCCACCATTGCCCAGGTCCCAAAACCAGCTGGTGGGATTTCCTGTACTTTGGTCGGTAAATTGTACCACAACAGGCGAACAGCCTGCTGTTTTACTGGCTGTAAACGAGGCTACTGGAGCCTGCGCATATATTGTGAAAGACGCAGACAATGCCACAAATAATATGGCCAGCGCATACCATTTCCTGATCATAAATTTCAGTACCGTTAATTAAAAACTCTCTATATGTTACACAGGTAAAAGGCGGGTGATACAACAGGTATTTATTATCCCTTTTTCCTCTCTGTTTACAAATGTATCAAATGTTAATGCCTATGTGCCAGGTATAGTAGCACAACAAAGAATATTGTTTATGATTATTTTTAATTCAAAAAATTATAATCATATTAATAATTGAAATACAATTATTTGAGGGTAGTAATGAGCGCTAACCAATTGTTAATGCCATGTTATTAGTTTGTTAACAGGTTACTGTAGGCAGCGCTTATATAGCTGAATAGTATTTCCCATCCCGTAGTATAACGCATCTGCAATCAATGCATGCCCGATGGAGACTTCCAGTAGTCCGGGGATTGATTTGGAGAAGTAGTGCAGGTTATTTCTGTCCAGGTCGTGCCCGGCATTGATACCCAGTTTTTTTAGATTAGCCATTTCCGCTGCCTGTATGTATGGGGCTATAGCTTTTTCCCTGTCGTTATGATAGTTTTTAGCATAGGCTTCGGTGTATAATTCTATTCTGTCCGTACCTGTATCTGCAGCGGCGGCTACCATATCAGCCTGGGGGTCAACAAATATGGATACACGTATGCCTTCTTTTTTAAACAGTGCAATAATATCCCTGAGATAAACGGCTTCTTTAATCGTATCCCAACCATGGTCAGATGTTAGCTGGCCTTCAGTATCAGGTACCAATGTTACCTGGTGTGGTTTGGTTTCCAGCACCAGTTCTACAAACTTGTCCACTTTAGGGTTACCCTCAATATTAAACTCAGTGGTAATAATTGGCTTTATAGCCCTTACATCAGCATATCGTATATGTCGCTCATCGGGCCTGGGGTGAACGGTAATACCATCAGCGCCAAACTGCTGACAGTCGATAGCCGCTTGCAGAACATCCGGCACATTCCCGCCCCTGCTGTTGCGCAGTGTAGCTATCTTATTGATGTTAACAGAGAGTTTGGTAGCCATGGTGCAAATGTAGTGTATTTCTAAGCCTGTATATAATGCAGGAATTGTAATCAGCCGTTAAAATACCGGGGTTTACTTACTGAACCTGGCAACAGCACCGTAGGGGTCAACAGATATTTCATAACGCTTGCCATTAAACGGCTCCAGTGTATGTATGTTGTACAATTGGTAGAAACCATTCCGCCCTGAGCAGGGGCCGCTATGGTGCGGACGTGGCCCATTACGGTCTTCGTTCCGGCTGAAGACATAAAGTACACCATTTCTACCATCTGCTGCCATGGCATAGGGCTGGAAGAACTTGCCTGTTATTTTTTTTACTATATCGCCAGTTGTATAATTAATGACGTACACACTTCCAACTTCCAGTGTAGATATCGTATCATTCATACAGCTTACAAACAGGTATGGCTCAGTTCTGCTGACAGCCATCTCCTGTGGGTTATTGCCTATGGTTATTACTTTAATAAGTTGGTCGCTAGCTGTATTCATTATGCGTACTTCGTTGGTATTGGTACAGGTGACAAAGTATTTGCTCTTGTCCGGTGATATGATAATACGATATGGGTCTGGTGTACCCGGTGCACTCTCCTGCGCTGTCGGTTTGTTATCTATACTTATAGCAGTATGACTGCCATCTTCATAAATCTTGTATACCGTATTACCGAATTGCGAGGTTGCATAAAACATATTTCCGTTTGGAGCAAAACCACTTATAAACTGAACTGCTGTACCCAGGTTGCTGATGATACTCATGCTCTCAGTGTTTATCAGTATCAGGTCTTGCGAATACCAGTTGCATGCTATCAGCTTTGTGCCATCCTCATTCAGTTGTATTGCTTTCTGAAAAGCACGTGGAGTTGTTACTTCAGCTATTACACTGTCGGCGCGGGTGTCTATTTTTTGTATCAAAGCCGCATTCCAGAAGGACACATAAGCATAACGTCCATCCGGTGACATGACTATATTATTAGGTTGCTCTCTATCGTGCGTTTTGCCTACTGTTATATAGCGCATCACCACATTTTTCTCCGCATCTATCACGGCTACCAGGTCGCAACCCTGCTGCACAGTATATATTTTTTGTCTTGAGGCAACCTCTGTATTGAACGGGATATTGCCTGCTTTGTCGGGTGCGCCCGCTTCTATCCAGTTGCGCATAATATCATATTCATCCCTGCTGAGCGTGGGCAGGTTGTAGGGCATAGTTGGCAGGGCTGTCGGCCCCAGTTCAGGATAAGTATTAATGAAATACAACAAGGAACTGTTGGCTGTATTGTAGGGTACAACCACAGCACCATTATTACCGCCATCAAACAGGTATTGCCAGCTATCCAACCGCAGTCCGCCTGCACCAGTGTAGCTGGCGGCGTTATGACAGCCGGCAGTAGCGCATTTATTAATGATGATACTTTTTACTGCTTCGGGATAATTATCCTGAACTGTTGTATCAGTTATTGGTTGTATTGCCTCGTGTTTACAGGAGGGTAATATCCACAAAAGAACAAGAAGTATATGCAGGTACCTTTTCAAAGCATGCTAAAGTTAAGGCATCAGCCCTCATATATCACCTGCGCATAGGCGGTTTGCCCGTGCATAGGCGGATTGAGTTTTTTTATGGCTACCCTTATTTTTTCAGCGTCGGTGAAATCCTGTCCCAGGTGCCGGTGAATATGCTGTATAAATTCTTCGAGCTTACCGTAGGGTTGTTTAAATGCAGCATCAACCGCAGCGCGAATGATGGTATAATCAACAAAAGGTATTGCTGAGATGTCAGGAACGTTTATAAATACATCCACATCCACCTCAAAACGGTTGTCCAGCTTATGTTCTTCGGCGTATAAACCCCTTGCCGCCGATATAGCTATTCCATGCAACGATACTGTAAGCATAAGCCAAAAATACAAAGAGCCGTCGAATAGACGGCCCTTTGTTAAATATGTTCCGATTATTTGAACCTCATATTGATGGAATAAGGGTCAGGCGTTACTTCATACCTTCTGCCATTGACAGGTTTCAGGGTATTCAAATCGTACACCTGGTAGTAGCCATTGCGACCGCCGCAGTCTGATGTATGGTGCGGTGCGGGTCCGTCGGACCGTACATTGCGGCTGGCAATGTAGAAACTACCATTCCTGTCGTCTACAGCTATGCCATGAGGCTGGTAAAAAGTTCCGTCAATGCGCTGCACTACATCCAGTGTGTTGTAGTTAATCACATACACCGAGCCCCTGTATAGTGATGAAACCTGCGAAACGTCCTCCATACAGGTAACAAAGAGGTAAGGTTTTGTTGTTGATATAGCCAATTCAAGTGGCATAATACCTGTTGGAATGACTTTCAGCAGGCTATCGTTTGCCCTGTTCATTACCCTTACTTCATTGGTGTTCTGGCAGGTGAGGAAGTATTTTGAATAGTCAGGCGACATAATAATTTCATGCGGGTCGGGCGTAGTAGCACCCGGTATTGTTTTACTAGGATTACCGTCTATAGATATTTTCTCTGGCGCTTTACCTTGCACCACTTTATACACCGTATTGCCATATTGTGCTGTCACGTAAAACGTATCGAAAGCTTTGTTGGAGGCTATGCCATGCGGCGACTCCAGCAGTGCCAGGTTAGCGGCCACTTTCATGTCAGCAGTGTTTATTAGCACCAGTCCGCCGTTTGCAGATAGCTGGGAGGTGATCAGCTTATCCCCTGCCTCCGATACTTGTACAATATTAAAGTTGAGCCCGCCACTGAAAGGTGATAAATCCGCTTGCCCTACCACTTCATCTGTTCGCATGTCTATTTTCTGTATGATAGACCCGGCTATAAAGCATACATAGGCGTATTCGCCTTTACTATCTGTTTGTATATAGTGCGGCGATTCAATAACATTAGGAGCCTGTCCTGTTTTAATATACCGCATAATGACTTTTTTCTCGGCATCTATAACCCCTACCAGGTCGCAGCCTTGTTGCGCCATATATGCCTTTTGCCTGGTGGCCGCATTTGAGCCGAAAGGTATATTGCCGTTTTTGTCTGGTGCGCCATCACTTATCCATTGCTTTATTATATCATATTCGTTTTTGCTCAATGGGGGCATATTGTACGGCATGGTAGGTTGCACGCTGATGTTGTCATAAGAACCGGGATTGATAAAATACAACAATGAACTGTTTCCCGGGCTGTATGGAACTATAACGGAGCCGTTACTGCCACCGTCAAATAGGTATTGCCAGTCATCCATGCGCAAGCTGCCCGCGCCTGTGTAGCTGGTTTCGTTATGACAGCCGGCTGTAGCGCATTTTTTAATGATAATGTTTGCTACTTCTAATGGGTATTGGGTAGTAGCCGGGTCTGTTTCTGTCTTGGGTGTCACAGGCGGTTCGTGTTTGCAGGACGTAACAGCCAGAGATACACCAATTAATAAGCAGCTTAATTTGTTTAGGTTCATATGTATTAAAAATACTGATTTTCGCGTTATAGCTCAGTTTATAGACACTACTAAGATTTATTAAGTTTGGGTTTAACTTATTTTTTTTCGTTGTACTGGGTGTCGCTCATTATCTTGCAACCCTGAATATGCGTCTTGCCCTGCTGATATACTTGCTGATATTAGCTGCTCCTGCTTTGGCACAGGTGCAGGATAGCATGCATAATAAATTAACTACAGCGCTCGAAAAAGCTCCTGCTGCCGACAAAGTTTGGCTGCGTTCTATTCATATTTCGGGCAACAAAGTCACCCGCGAGCCTATTATCCTGCGGGAGATGAATGTAGCAGTGGGCGACTCCATCCTGAAAGAAGAATTACCGGAACTGCTGGTGCTGAACCAGAAGAGAATTTTTAATCTCTCCATTTTTATAGAAGTACAGGTAATAGCGGATAGCATAGGCCCGGGGATTGTGGACTGGCAGGTAAAAGTACGGGAACAGTGGTATATCATTCCTGAAGTTACTTTTAAACTCGCCGACCGGAACTTCAACGTGTGGTGGGTAGAGCAGAAGCGTGATATCAGGCGGGCAAACATTGGTGTCAACCTGAAAAACCGCAACTTCAGGGGCAACCTGGAGAATGCTGTAATTGTTGCTCAGATTGGCTATACCCAAAAATTTGGTCTGGAATACAGCCGCCCTTATGTGGATAGAGCGCAGAAACACGGTTTCGGCATAAAGGTTTTCACCAGCCGCAACGAAGAGTGGTTTTACAAAACAGACAGCAACAAATGGCAGTTTGCCCGCACGCCCGGCAGTTATATCACATCCGCTTTCGAGGCATCAGGCAGCTATACCTACCGCCCCGCCTACGCCAGCAGGCATATGTTGGAGCTGCGTTACCGCAACCAGCACGTACAGGATACAGTGCTGCTCATCAACCCCAACTACTTCCTGGATGGTAAAAAGCAGCAGCAGTTGATGGAGTTCATTTATAGATATGAGCTGAATATGGTGGATAACTGGAACTATTCGCTCACCGGTCTGAAAGCTATCACACAGTCGATAGTACGGGTAGGTTGGCAGGGATTTGATTTCCAGAACCAATATCATGCAGAAATTGGCTACTTTAAAAAACTGCACAAAAAATTATACAGCTCACACATCTTCAGGGGTAGGTTGTCTTTTCCTGAGTCGCAACCATACACCTATGTGTATGCTATGGGTACGGGCAGCGAGTACCTGCGCGGGTACGAATATTATGTGATAGATGGCTCTCACTATGGCATACTGCGCACCAACCTGAAGTATGAACTGGTCAACTGGACCATACGAAAAATACCTATCCGCTATATAGCCACATTACCCATCCGTTTATACCCCAAGTTGTTCTTCGACCTGGGCTATGTAAAAAACAAATTTGCAGGCAACAGCTTTATGAATAACAGGCCCTTATATTCATGGGGCATAGGTACCGACCTGGTGTCTATTTACGATTTTAAGCTCCGCCTTGAGTACTCCTGGAACCATTTGGGCGAAAAAGGATTATTTTTACATATAAACAACAGCGAGTAAACGGCTTTTATACATAGCGGCTGGCTGTACACACACATATCTATGCTGGTAGCATTATACAACCGTACGTTCGAAGAAGAAAATATTTCCCGCATACAACATGTCATTCAACTGCTGGAACAGCACAACCTGCAGATGGTGTTTCATAAGCAGTTTTATGACCGTATAGAACCCTACATAAAGCTGAAGGAAAAACCGGGGCTCTTCATGAACGCTTCCGATTTGCCCCGCAATACGGATATGCTCTTCAGCCTGGGCGGTGACGGTACACTTTTAGATACGGTAGCCTTTGTCGGCGCGTCCAATATACCGCTCATAGGCATAAACCTGGGCAGGCTGGGTTTCCTGGCTGCCATTCCCGAAGAAGAAGTGGAAGCCGCTATATCATCACTCGTACGGGGTTCTTATACTGTTGAGCAGCGAACCTTGCTGCACCTCGACTCCAGCATTCCTTTGTTTGACGGCAGCCCATATGCCCTCAACGAGTTTACCATCAACAGGAAGGATTCATCCTCCATGATTAAGATACACACTTACCTTAACGGGGAATTTCTGAATACCTATTGGGCCGATGGCCTGATAGTAGCTACGCCTACCGGCTCCACAGGCTATTCCCTCAGTTGTGGCGGCCCCGTGGTATTTCCGCAGACATCCAGCTTTGTTATTACCCCGGTAGCATCGCACAATCTCAATACACGCTCCATTGTAGTGCCCGACGATACAGTGATCTCTTTTGAAGTAGAAGGCCGTGCAGACCAATTCTTATGTACGCTTGACTCCCGTACGCAAACCATCAGCAACCAGGTGCAGTTGGCGGTGAAAAAAGAAAACTTCACCATATCGCTGGTACGCCCCGATGAACACAACTTCCTGAAGACGATACGCGAAAAACTGTATTGGGGTATCGATAGCCGCAATTAGCGGATTTTGCTTCCTGCAATAAAAACTTACATTTGTAGTTATACTGTCTGTACGATATGCGCAAACTGTTATACATATTATCCGTTATGATGCTGCCATGGGCCGGTGCCCATGCACAAACCTTTTATACAGGTACTGAGTACGGTTTTATGGCGGGCGGCTCGCAATATTTCGGCGACCTGAACGATAATTACGGCTTTCAAACGGTAAACCCCGCTGTGGGCGCTTTTACCCGCATACACATGAACCCCTATATATCCGTAAGGCTGGGGGCTAACCTTACCAGGCTGTCGTACGACGATAAATTATCAAGCGCAAAATTCAACAAAGCGCGCAACCTCAACTTTACTACCAACATACTGGAAGCGGGTATATTCGCGGAGTTCAATTTCTTCAGTTTTATAACCGGCGAAACCAATAATCGCTGGACACCTTACCTGGTAGGTGGTGCGGGTGTGTTTTATTACGATCCCTTTACCAAACTGGATGGCAGGACTTACTACCTGCGCCGCTTTGGCACCGAAGGCCAGTTTGCCGGCTATGGCGACCGTGGTTACAGTCAATTAGGTTTTATGTTCCCCGTGGGTGCGGGTTTCAAATATTGGATAGGCCCCGGCGTTAACCTCTGCTTTGAGATTTCTAACCGCCTCACCACTACCGACTATATTGATGATGTAAGCGCTACCTATGTAGGTGCGGAAAATTTTGAAGGCACTCCCGGTTTTGAAAACGTCGCCCTGCGTCTGCAGGACCGCTCGCGCGAGATAGGTGGCGAAGCACTGGGCAGAACAGGCAAGCAGCGTGGCAACAGCGCCACCAAAGACCAGTACCTGATGTTTACATTTGGTATATCTTTCCAGATGAAAACGTATAAGTGCCCTACATACCTGAAGCAGGGCTACCTGTACTAAAAATCAATAGACACGTTCACCCATTCAGGGTCAAACTTTGCATGGTATTTCTTGTAGAAATTAATTGCCGGCTCATTCCAGTCCAGTACCTGCCATAGCATGCCGCTGAAGCCCTTGGCCTTGGCTACTTCTATCAGTTCATCCAGTAATTTTTTGCCGATACCCCGGCCACGGTATTCTTCAGTTACTACCAAATCTTCCAGGTACATGCGCTGCCCCTTCCATGTAGAGTAGCGGATATAATACAGCGCAAAACCCACAATCATCCCATCCGTTTCCGCCACTATGGCCCACCACACTGGCCGTTCGCCAAAGCCGCTTTCTTCAAAATGCTGCAGGCTCACAGTCACTGCTTCGGGCTCGCGCTCGAAAGTGGCCAGTTCCTGCACCAGTTCCATCAGCCTGGGGCAATCTGCTATGCGGGCATCCCGTATCCTCACTTCGTTCATTTCTTTATCTTTTTGGCAATACCTTTGCCGGTACAGCGTTAATATAGTTCAGAGTTGCCAAACTTCCGTTAAAAGCGACATATTAAAAACAGCGAACGGATTTTTATATCTATATTAAGCATTGCACATAACTGATAACCGGACAATATGAACAATACACAGGGCGAAATACTTTGGGTGGATGATGAAATCGAATCACTTAAATCACAGATACTTTTTCTGAAAAATAAGGGCTACGAGGTGACAGCCGTAACCAATGGCTACGATGCGCTGGAAAGCCTGAAAGAGAAAAACGTGGACGTAGTGCTGCTGGACGAAAGTATGCCCGGCATGACAGGGCTTGAAACCCTGGCCAAAATAAAAGAGATGCGCCCATCGCTGCCGGTGGTAATGGTGACCAAAAACGAGGCGGAATACATTATGGAAGAGGCCATCGGCTCGCAGATAAGCGATTACCTGATAAAGCCCGTGAACCCCAACCAGGTGCTGCTGTCGCTGAAGAAAATAATGGACAGCAAGCGGCTGGTATCGCAACGCACCACTACCGCCTACCAGCAGGATTTCCGCAACCTGTTTATGGCGCTCAGTTCCAACCCCGACCACGAGGAGTGGAAAGAGCTGTATAAAAAACTGATATACTGGGAACTGGAAATGAGCCGCAGCGACAGCTCCGAAATGATGGAAGTGCTCACCAGCCAGAAGACGGAAGCCAATACGGAGTTCTACAAGTTCATCAATAAGAACTACGCCAAATGGATTAAATCAGGCGACGGCCCTCTGCTCTCGCACAATGTGTTCAAAGAAAAGATTAAACCGCACCTGCAGCAGGGCAAGCCCACCTTCCTGGTAGTGATAGACAACCTGCGTTTCGACCAGTGGAAGGTGCTGGAGCCCATCATCAGCAAAACTTACCGCGTGCTGGAAGAAGACAGTTTCTACAGCATACTGCCTACGGCCACGCAATACGCACGTAATGCCTTGTTTGCAGGCATGCTGCCGCAGGATATAGAAAAGAAGTTCCCCAACGAGTGGAAGAACGATGATGAAGAAGGCGGCAAGAACCTGTTTGAAGAAACCTTCCTGCAATACCAGATGAAGCAACTGGGGCTGGGCAACCTGAAAACGCAATACCTGAAAATAACCAATAACGAAAACGGCAAACTGTTTGAAGAGGATGTGCACAACTACCTGAACAACGACCTGACGGTAATCGTGTACAACTTCGTGGATATGCTGTCGCATGCACGTACCGAAATGGAAGTGCTGAAAGAACTGGCGGGCGATGAAATGTCTTACCGCTCGCTGACGGTGAGTTGGTTTGAGCACTCGCCGCTGTACCGCGCGCTGAAGAAAGTGGCGGACAAAGGTGTACAGCTCATCATCACTACCGACCACGGTACGATGAAGGTAAAAACCCCCAGCAAATGCATAGGCGACAGGCACACCACTACCAACCTGCGCTACAAGCACGGCCGCAACCTGCAATACGAAGACAAAGACGTACTGGCATTCCGCGATCCCTCGGAGGCGGGATTACCACGCCCCAATATCAGTTCAACCTTTATCTTTGCAAAAGGGGATGTGTTCCTGTGTTATCCTAATAATTACAATCATTATGTGAATTATTACAGGAACACCTTCCAGCACGGGGGCATATCCCTCGAAGAAATGATTGTACCCATAGTAAGGTTGGAAAGTAAATAATGGCTCTGTTTTCTTTTATTAGCCGCCTCGATAAGAAAGAAAGGCGTTTCGAAATAATTTCACTGGTACTGCTGGCAGTACTGCTGCTGCTTACGCCCATCATCTGGTCTGTAGTGCCCGACAAGGTGCTGATACTGCAGCAGGACACCGGTGCGCTGGATAGCTACAACAATAAGTCGGCGCTGTGGATGTTCCCCCTGGTAGGTGTGGTGATATATGCCGCCCTGTCCATCATCAAGCATTACCTCATCAAATACCGCGAAGCCCCCGCCAAGGGCGAAGAGCCTGAGCATACCACCACCGTATGGGTGCTGCGCCTGGTAAAGATGATAGCCATGGCCGGCCTCATCATCAGCGTGCTGGAAGTATGGGTAGCCGCCAGCAAAGACAGCCCCGTAGCTATGGCAGGCATAGTGCTGGAGGTGCTGATAGTAGCAGCACTCTTTACCGTAGTGTTTAAAGAAGTGATGGCGAAATACGGGAAGAGGTGAAGGTGGGTTCTTGTGCCGAACTCGCGTAGTGCAGCAGTAGATTCCTGCACATGACAACGCAGCATTCTTACGTTAATTGTGTTTCCAATAGTTATGAAAATAGTCAAGGTCTCCAGATTTGCTCATTTCATACCGCCAGTTAGAACTATCAAGTATTAGATAATTGTATCCGTAAAAAGGTCGTGTATTTCCTTGAGAAAACACAATCAGCTTATATTGATATGCTGGGAAAAAAGAAAATGCTGAATCAAAGGGTTTATCTGAGTAGTCTCGAACTTTACTGTTGTTCCAATCTTTCACAAGGTTTTCTATTTGTGTACGTGTCAATAATTTCGTCTGGTATAGCTCGTCAGAATATATGGTAACTGAATCAATGGACTTGGGATTTAAGGGTATTTTATAACATTTTAGTTCGTGAATTATATTGTCACAGACATCAAATGTCACAAAACTCTCATTGTTTTGCTGCCAAGTAAATTTGCAACTGTCAACCTGTTCCACACCACCACCTTTTTCAATATCACCAACATGAACAGAGTAACTGAAGTATGTGGCAAGAACTAAGTCTGGACATTCTGATTTCACGATTCGATAATTGTGAATTCCCCATTCTTGAATTTGTTCACACTTCCCCGAATCATAGTTACATGACTCAAAAAATGTCAAGAAAATAATTACGCTGTAATGAAGCAGATAATATCGCATTTGAACTAGTTTCAGTTTTTGACTTATTGACCATCATTCCCCGCCGAGTCTCCTGAAAGGACTTGGCGGCAATCAAAATATTTATAGCAACTGCCTAGTTCTTAAATCACAATCGTATTGAATCTCTTTCCTGATTTTATTTGAGAGTACTCCGTCATTCATCGTGACTAATGTTATTTGACCACTTCAATTTCGCCACTTTTAGAAGCCATTTCTATATCCACCAAGTACTGAACATGTTTAAAATACACAAAGTCAGGATTGTTATAATAAAAATATGCCACCCATTTCCCAAGCGACTTGTTGTACCAAAACCCTTCAATTTTATAAGTACCCCCTAGCATATTCTGTCCCATATACTGAGATTCATTTACAAATCTTGTAATCTCATTTCCCCTAGCAGATAGTCCATATGTCGGGGCTGTTTTCATATTCATTGTCACAAAGTACATCTTACTGCCGTTATTGAAATCATTTGATCCTTCACTGAGTTTAATGATTGTACCAACTTTGATAGTGTCCCCTTTGTTTGTTAATATATAATCCGGTTTTTTACCTTTCCCAAAACATAAAAGAGGTATAACAAGTAGTACACTTATAATATATCGCATAGCTATATTTGACTATAAAACTGAAAAACTCATTTACAATGTGGTCAGTATTGTCACCGTGCCACCATAAATCTACAAATAAAACCAACACTGAATCACGCTACATTCCCACCGCCCTTATCACACTATCCATTTTAGCGGCTGTCATCAGGTTGGTGGTGTATATCAGCGAGTCACCTCCATACCTTATTCTTCCAAACGATTTTCAATATCCATTCTCTGGTGCAGAACCCTTATTACCTCAATATCATGCTTATCAGTCTTTCGATAAAAAATCAGGTGTGACTTTACTTTAGAACAGCGATAGTTTTTGCGGATATGATTTAGGTCTTTACCCGAACTCGGGTTACCTGCAAGGTATTCAATTTCGTCAAATATCAAATCAATATACCTGTCAGCCTGCTCCACCGACCAATGCTCAAGTGTGTACAGCCATATATGCTCCATATCTTCAGCCGCTTTGACACTGATTTTATAACCCATCAGCCAGGTGTTTGCTGTGCAGGTTTTTGACGAATTTTTTACGGTCAAACTTGGGGACAAATCCTGATTTTTCCCCTTTTTTCAGTTCTTTCACGAGTTCGTTTTTCAGGGTTTCCTCCTGTTCAAATAGGCGTAGCGCAGCCCTCACTACCTCGCTGGCGGAAGAGAACCGTCCACTTTGTATCTGGGCGTTAATGAAATTGTCAAAGTAGTCTCCTAATAATATGGAAGTATTCTTTGCCATTACTATGCTTTTACCAAAGATACCAATAATTGGTATTTAACCCATCCCTTTCACAAAAAATTATAACCACTGGTTTAAGTTTTTCAACTTAAATCTACAAATAAAAGCAAGACTGTGTCTGGCAGGGTGTAGGATATTACCTGCTAAATTTCCTCTCCCCTTTTCCATGCACGGGTAATTATTCTGTACAATAATTTTGTTTCATAGTATCTGTCCTCATAGCGTTCAATAGCTACTAAAAGCCATGTCAGTTCACGCGATTCTTCAGGGGTGGCTTTTCCCTGCTTCATCAATTCAATCAGTTGCCAACCACGAGCCTTGGCAGCTTCGAGTTCGTCATCATTTTTCAGGTCCTTGGTTTCCATTTATTAAATATAAAAAAAGAACGGCAAGCAAGAGTAATATTATTAACAATGGAATATTTGACTCTGCAAATAAATGCAAGACTGTGCCTGGCAGGATGTAGGTACAGCTTATTTCTATATTCACTCTACACCCGTCGTCGCCCTTATCACACTATCCATTTTAGCGGCTGTCATCATGTTGGTAGTATATATCAGCGAATCGCCTTTAAAGAGCAGGTCACTATAAAGTATCTTTTGCGGTATTTTAGTTTTATAGCGCAATTCCTCTCTGAAATAGGTCAGATTGTTACCGTGGTTATGCCCGTAACGTTCATCTTGTATTACATACACATCCTGGCTGAAATACGGCACCTGTTTCTTCACACTATTGTAGCTGTAGGTAGATGATATAAGGAACAACTGCACACCCCTATGTTTATGCTGTTGCAGTATATTATCATAGTAGCCCAATGGCATGCAGTGTTCCCCTTTGCAATACGGCACCCACGAGTGTACCCATGTATAGGTAGCATTATCTAAAGACGATACCAGGTCGTTTACAGTTATCTCCACCAGGAACTTTTCAGAGCTATCCTTTACCGGCGGGTCGCCAAACTTCCTTACCTCCTGCAATTGTTCTTTGGTTAGACCACGGTAGTAATTATCATTTATCAGGATAAACGGCGCGCAGGAACTCATCAGCAGCAGAATAAGTAACAGGTATTTATTCATGTCAGCAGGTTTCAGGTAAAAATAATAACTGCTATATGGATAGAATGTTAAAAAGTACCGTTACCATCAGCGCATATCAGCCCGGCAGCACAGTAGTACTAAGTTTAATCGAAGACACAACCGGGGCATCGGCTGTAACATGCACCCGGCCTCCTTTTCTTTGCTTCGTTTCTTTTGGAGGGGCAACAAGCGCAGCGACTCATTGAGGCAACTGAAAAGACATATTGAACGAAATAAAAGAAATGAAGGGTAGCTGAGTAGCGATAATAGGTTGAATTCTATTGAGCAATGCCTATATGCTCGGAAGATCGCCACGTCACTCGTGCCTCGTTTCTCGCGATGACGGCCTTGATGGGGGTAAGGGTTCACCGATATTATAAAAAGATCGGGTTACCATCAGGGTCCATCAGCCCGGCAGCACAGTAGTACTAAGGACAATCAAGGATGCAACCGAGGCATCAGGTGTAACATGCACTCGGTGTCTTTTTCTTTGGTTCGTTTCTTTTGGACAAGCAAAAGAAATGAACAAAAGCTGAGTAGACCTGCCAATAGTACAGAATATGTAAACCTGCATTATAGGCTTGCTGATAGTTTCCTTTTGGGTAACTTTTCAATACGCTGCCTAAGTTGTTTACTTAAAGCTATTGAGCAAAACCTATATGCTCAGGAGATTATTACGTCGCTACACTCCTCATAATGACGACCTTGATTGGGCGGGCTAAGGGGCTCGTTGGTATTTTTTTGCATAATCACCATATTTTTGCTATCTTTGTACCAACAAAAAAATGACCATGAAGCACCCGCTTACCGCCACCAATACCGCATTATCCACGCCTCCCTCCGGGAGGCTTTTTTGTGAATTGTTAACTCCCGGCACCAACCTGTTTGGGTTAACAAAAGTTAACAAAATGAGGCAACAGATTGAAAATCAATACCCGTTTGTTCACGTTTTAGTCAGTATTGAAGCAAGAAATCGCCATTTTGTTAACCGCCACCCTACAAAACGACAACAAATATTTGGTTTATGAATCAGGGAAATACAGCCAGGCAGCACAGTAGCACTAAGTACAATCAAGGACACAACCGAGGCATCAGGTGTAACATGCACTCGGCCTCTTTTTCTTTGCTTCGTTTCTTTTGGAGGGGCAAAAGAAATGAAGGGCAGCTGAGTAGCGACCCAATGCTGAAACCTGGTATATCGAAGGCCAGAAGCCCTAAGGCCTTTTATATTCGTATTATTAAATCCTTTTCACAAAAAATTATAACCCTATTATCCCCCAACAGCCTATAAATCAGTAAACTTGTGGAAAGTAGCTTTATATATATGGATATAGAACCCACTCAGGAAAATACGGGACCGGTACAGCCTGCACCGGCCGAGTCTACCGCCACGGATAGAATCAATGAACTGGTCACCCAGATAGAAAGGGTCATCAGGGGCAAACGCCACCAGGTAGAGATGGTGGTGACCTGCCTGCTGGCGGGTGGCCATATACTGATGGAGGACAACCCCGGCACGGGCAAAACCGTACTGGCACGCACCTTGGCGCAGTGCATCAGCGGCGAGGGCGGCGATGGGCACGTACTCTTCAAAAGGATACAGTTCACCCCCGACCTGCTGCCTATGGACCTGATAGGGACCTACATCTTCGACGACAACGCCAAGGAATTTATATTCAAGAAAGGGCCCCTGTTTTGCAACGTATTGCTGGCGGATGAGATTAACCGCGCATCGCCCAAGGTACAGAGCGCCCTGCTGGAAGCCATGGCCGAGCACCAGGTAACCACGGGAGACGTGACTATCAAGCTGGAGAAAATGTTCTTCACCATCGCCACGCAAAACCCCATAGAGATGGAAGGCACCTACCCCCTGCCCGCCGCCCAGCTCGACCGTTTCTTTATGAAGATACACTTTGGCTATGTTGACGAGCAGAATGAAATCAATATCTATAAGGAGTACCTGGACATAGCGACCAACCTGGTTACGCTCAGCCGCGTGCTGACGATGCAACAAATACTAGCCCTGCAAAAAGAAGCGGAAGAAGTGTTCATACACGACGAGATAATAAAGGCGGTGAGCAATATTGTACGCGGCACCCGTGCCCATGCCGATATTACACTCGGGGCATCTACGCGTAGCGGTATCGCTTTCTTAAAATGCCTGCGGGCTTATGCATTACTGCGCGGCCGCAGCTTCGTGATAGAAGACGATGTGAAAGACATAGCCTACGAGGTGCTGGAGCACAGGCTGGTGTACCGCAACAAAGACGGTAAGCAAAATGCCCTCAACAGTATCATCAACAAAGAGGCTGAACGACTGGCTAAACTCAGGCTCTACGCCTGATAGGGAATCATAACAAATGAAGTGGTTTAACGGCAAAATATCGTGGGGATTCATTGGAGCTCTGCTACTGTCTATACAGGCGGTAGCGCAGATGCAGGCGCCCCTGCGCGGGCCCAATGCCGCTAAGCGTTATGAGATCAACGCCAAGCGCATGGACAGCGATATGTATAGCGAAGACGCCCTGCCACGCTCGCGAGAGTTCAAGCGGATAGACAGCACCTACTACGTAGGCTGGATGTTTGAGGGTGTGTACAAATACAACCATGCTGCGGATTACCTCGGCTTTAAGAACGCATCCATACCGCTGGAGCGTGCGCTCAACCTGATAGAACGCGATTTCAAGCCCGAGCTGCGCACACGTAGTTCCGACCTAATGACTTATTATCCCGTGTACTTCTACCATTACGAGTACAGTACCATCGCCTTCCACCTGCTGATGTGTTACAACAATATGGAGGAGCCGATGAAGAGCTACAACCTGCTGCGCCGTGTGCTCAAATGGAACTTCCAGAGCGACTACTACAACATGGATGTGTACAACCACCTGGCATGGACGGTGCACCGCCACCGCTATTATACCAGCGAAAAATATCCTTTCCTTAAGAACAGTATAGAAGACAATGAGAAGCTCGCCAACCGCTACCTCGACTCGCAACTGCGCCGCATAGCTATCAACAAAAGGCTGAACGCACAGATATTCCGCCCTGGCTACGAACGTATGGAAAAGCTGGCTGTGTATCATTACAAGTCCATACTATACAGCTACGCACTCAAGGTGGACTCTGCAGCACATTACTACAACCTGATGCGCAACAGCCCCATCTTTCCGCATAACAACTACGCTACTTTCCG
Source organism: Taibaiella sp. (assembly GCA_019454705.1). Taxonomy (GTDB): domain Bacteria; phylum Bacteroidota; class Bacteroidia; order Chitinophagales; family Chitinophagaceae; genus UBA5543. Next base: position 17,963 of record JACFNS010000005.1, read on the forward strand.
TGCCATCTGCGGCGATTTTCGCGAGGCGGAAAAAGAATATGAGATGGCTGTAGAGCAGGATGCGGGAGACAAGCGCCTGAAAGAATGGGCTTATTATACTGCAAATATCAACCTGTATAAAGCGCAACCGGATAAGGCTACAGAACTGATGAAGAGCATGATAAAGGCCAATGGCTCTACACCCGGATTTGGCTGGTATAATATAGCACTGGCACGTGCCATGCACTACAACGGCAAAATAGCTGAGTCTGAAAGGTATATCAAACGCGCGGCTGAATTTAAAGAACTGCATATAGGCACCACCCTCAGCCAGCAGCACTACGACTTCAGTACACAAATGGTCAAGTTGCTGAACGTAAACGCAGAAATAGAGAAACAAAAATTTGAAAATGCCGGCTGGTGGTACAATCCCAAGGCATTAGCTAAAATGGCAAAGGCTGTAAGTGATAAATACACGCAACAGTTCCTCATCATCAACCAGTTTGCCCAAAACCCCGAGCGCGACCGGGTAGTGTACAAACTCTTCAGTACAGAAAGCACCGTAACCTGGGACGAGATATGGTTCCTGATTCGTGATTTCAGTACCCGCTATTTTATCACCAGGTTTGAGAAAGAAGTGCAGAATGATGAGCGGGTGTATATCCGCAAATACTTCAAATATTTCATTGCCCGCCTGTACATGAAGCTGGACAACTATGACGAAGCCCGCATACTACTCGATGAAATACTCCGCACTTCGGATATAGATGTGGAATACGAAAAACTGTTCCTTGCCCGTGTGTACCAGGCCCAGGCTGAATGCGCAGAAGAGCGTGAGGATAATGCAGCCTATGCACAATGGATGTACAGGCTGTATAACGAGTTTCCTCAACTGGTACCTTATACAGGCCTTCAAATGCCTATGCAACTACATATAAACGGCGATGGCGGGGCAATAGTAAACCGTCTTAAGGACTGCAACATCAAATGGGTGAACGATCCCGGTGCTCCACAGGTGTATGTTACAGTAACCCCAAATGGTAAAAAAAGCCGCGTTACTTATATTGTTCGCACGGCTAACAATATCACCATCCCCGAAACATCATTCGGTTTCGACGGCACCTCACCTCTTGCAGAAAATGAAGGCATAAACCTTGCGTACAGGTTGTTTAAAATTGGTGAATCACCTCTTGTAGAAAAATAAACCGCCCTGGAGTATATTCTTGTTATCATTAACAGTTGGCAATATACATATTCAAAATGGTTTACTATCTTGATACGGTATATGGTTATTGACCAATGAAAAAGATACTATTCATACTATGTCTGTTATTGCCCCTGTTAGTACCTGCTCAGCGGAAAATAGGATTGAGTAGTATTATACTGGAAAACAGTTATTTCCCGCACCTTGATTCCACCTGGCGTTTTGTACAGGCTGACGATTCTGCAATGGCATCTCCGGGTTATAACGACAGCAATTGGGAATTAGTGTACACAGTACTCGCACCCGATAGTACTCAAGAACCTATCCATGGTATCTATTGGTTCCGCAACAGGATATACGTCCACGATAGTATGCTGGATAAAACCTTTGCGCTTAATGTAACGCACTATGGCGCTTCAGAAATTTATCTTGATGGGGAATTGCTGAAGACATACGGTAAAGTAAGCCCTATAGCAGACAGTACGGAATATTACAACCCTACCCTTTCTCCTTTTGTGTTTCATTTCAGCGATACCGGTTTTCATACTATTGCCGTCCGTTATGCCAACTACCGCACTCCTGGTGATATAAAAGCAGAAGACTATGTGCCGGGCTTTTCACTGTCCATCAGCGAGGCCAATGAAGCACTCTGGCTCTATACCCTTATGCGCATGCTCTTTCTCGGCTTCTTCCTCTTTCTGGCCGGTGGCTTCCTTACGTTGGCGGGGGTTCATTTTTTGCTCTGGCTATTTCGTTATAGTGATAAATCTAACTTCTTCCTTAGTATTCTGTGTTTAGCCTTTAGTGTGTTTTTCGGCATGCAGGCATATTGGACTCAAACGCCTGATGCAGACGTGGCCGTTCAAAAGCAGAACTTTACAGGCGTGCTGCTCATGATAGTGTTGTTGACACTGAGCGCGCTGCTCAATTACCTGTTTGCCCGGATAAAGAGTGTAAGGTTTGCAGCCATTGCTGTTATATGCATTATGGCATTGGTCATGATACTTTATGACATCCCATATGCCGGCGAAATATCTACTGTGGTGATGGTGATTGTTATGCTGGAGGCGTTGGTATTACTGATACGAGCCATAAGGGCCAAAGTGAGAGGTGCTAAGATATTGGGTATAGGCATCATCCCTCTTGCCTTGTTCACATTCATTTCCATGTTCAGCAAGTTGTTCATGGCCGATGTAGCAGGCAACTCTTCCGCTGTACAGTCCAATCCCATGATACTGGTATTTGCTGCACTGTTTTCTCTGCTGGTCATACTGGCTTTATCGGGTGTGCCATTATCTATGTCAGCCTTCCTGGCCTGGCGGTTCGCTGCTGTTAGCAAAGACCTTAATAAGCAGTTGGAACACGTTAAAGAACTGTCAGAAAAAACGCGGGAACAGGAGGCGGAAAAGAAACGCATACTCGAAAACCAGAAGGCGCAACTGGAAGAAGAGGTAACGCTCCGTACTGCGGAGATTGTAGAAGAAAAAAAGAAATCGGACCAGCTGTTATTGAATATATTGCCCGAAGAGGTAGCCAGGGAGTTGAAAGAAAAAGGCCGCACCACCGCCCATCAATACGATAGTGTATCGGTAATGTTTACTGACTTTGTGGATTTTACGGTAGCAGGTTCGCAAATGGAGTCGCAGGCACTGGTTGAAGAACTGGACAACTGTTTCAAAGCTTTTGACGAGATAACGGGCAAGCATGGCATAGAGAAAATAAAGACCATAGGCGATGCGTACCTCGCCGTTTGCGGCCTGCCTACCCCCGACCCGCAACACGCAGAAAAAACAGTGGCCGCGGCTAAAGAAATAGTAGCATATATGCAACAACGTCGTGCGCTACTTGGCAATAAGACATTTGAAATACGCATCGGCATCCACAGCGGCGAAGTAGTTGCGGGTATAGTAGGCGTCAAAAAGTTCGCTTATGACATATGGGGAGATACGGTAAATACCGCCGCCCGTATGGAATCGAACAGCGAACCCGGAAAAATCAATATATCCCAAACCACCTACGATCTGGTGAAAGACAACTATACCTGTACCTACAGGGGTGAGCTGGAAGCAAAAAATAAGGGC
>JACFNS010000471.1 GCA_019454705.1 Taibaiella sp.
CATCCTCAAACAAAATCCTCTTGCCGTAGCGGAGCGATAAATTAGAAACACTTAACATTTATAAATCAAAATTCAAAAGTCAAAAATCAAAAGAGGTGCAAAGGTACGGAAAATAAAGGGGGAAATTCGATAATGTGCTAATGCGACAATGCGATAATGTGTTAAGATTACTACCCTATCACCTTGGCGAATTCGTCTATATGATGTGTGGCGTATTGCAGCATCAGCTCGACGGTGTATGGATGTAAAGACTCAAAACGTTTGTCTAAGGGGCCGAAAACGGGGAGCTGTTCGTAAAGGTTGGCGAATTCTTCGGGGGTGGTTTCTTTGTCCAGTATGTCCCGGTTAATGACATATACTTTCAGTACATCATCTATCAATTTGGCCATTTGCTCGTCGCCTATGGTAGCCAGCCAGCCCGGCATGGGCGCCAGCATATTCACATAGCCGTTTTGTATTAATTGTATAAACCCACCCTGCAGCACATGGTTTTGTACATAATCGTAGCAGATCATCATTTGCTGCCCGTCGGTCAGTTCCTCAAAAAAGGAGAAATCCTGGCGGCGGTACAGTTCTTCGTGCAGGGGTTGGCAGAGCAGGTCGTAGTATTCATTCATGTCATTTGAGGCCTGAACTTCTTTGAGCCTGTCGAGCGGAATAAATGGTAAAAATCTGTGGGGCATGTATAATGCTGTTCTGTTATTTTTGTAAAGATATAATGAAACAAGCAAAGGATAATTTTTCAGCCCAGGCAAACGAGTATGCACAGTTTCGCCCTGGCTACCCGCAGGAAATGTTTGAGTGGCTGTTCAGCTATTGCTCCGGGTATAAGGCAGCCTGGGACTGTGCTACCGGCAATGGCCAGGCGGCAGTAAATATTGCAGAAAAATTTGAAATAATATATGCTACCGATTTAAGCATCAGTCAATTAGAGAAATCATTAAATAAAGAAAATATCATTTACCTGCAAGGCAAAGCGGAAGAGCCGGATTTTGAAAATGACAGCTTCGACCTGGTGACGGTAGCACAGGCATTGCATTGGTTGGACCATGATCGCTTCTTTACCGAAGTGAAAAGGGTGGAGAAAAACAGGGCATTATTCGCAGCATGGGGATATGGGTTGCTGACCACCTACCCCGAAATTGACGAACTGATACATACATTTTACAAGGACATAATAGGGCCGTATTGGGATAAAGAACGCCAGCACATAGATAACCATTATTCAGATATTCGATTCCCCTTTGAGGAACTACCCTGCCCCGTGTTTGCGATGCATTACAACTGGACTGTTGAACATATGATGGGGTATCTTAATTCATGGTCGGCGGTGCAACACTACATAAATACCAATGGCAGTAACCCCGTGGATATAATAAAAGATGATTTGATAAAAACATGGGGCGATGGGGAGCGACCGGTTACTTTCCCTATATTTATGAGGGCGGGTATTATAACAAAGTAGCCCCCGCAAACGGAGGGCTACCCTTCTGTCATATATAAAAAAACTACCCCTTAGCTTCTTTTGTGTACCTGGCCTGAACCGGATATGTCGAGGTCGACCGTGCCGGGGTTGCCACGATAATATACATCGCCCGAACCACTGATGCGTACCTTCAGATAATCTATTACATATACATATGCATCGCCTGAACCTGAAATCTTCACATATACATTATTCACATCGGCTGACTCGGAATTGTAATTACCTGAGCCATTGATATTGACGTCCATATATTTAAAAGAGCTTTTACCCACTTCAATATTACCGGAACCGTTGATATGTGCATCCAGGCGTTCGTGGTCGTAGCCAGAGCCAACATATATACTTCCCGAGCCATTCAGTGATACTTTATCTACATAGGGAGTGTGTACTTCTACTGTAATATTATCATTACGCACATTCCAGTAGCCCTCTTTGAATTCCAGTATCAGCCTGTCGCCGTTTACTTTGGTTTTGTATATAGGCACCAGGTTGCTATAGCCTTTTACAATTACATAATATTCATCGTCCTGCACTACGGTAACATCAGTGCTGCCGTTAGCTTCTATTTTGGCAAAGTCGCCCACTATCCTTGTTTCTGAAACAATATTGCCCTCACCTTTAATACCTTTTTTGTAGCAGGAAGCAAAACCTAATGCCAGCAGGCATACACTCATAAAAACTGTAAACTTTTTCATATAATATTCGTTT